>NZ_KV787161.1:0-20655 GCF_001807025.1 Corynebacterium sp. HMSC11E11
AGATCAACGCACTCTAAATCCTGAAGAGCCCGCAAACGGCCGGTGGAGCTAGTTGAGCACCAGCTGCAGCGCGCGGTTGGCGTCGATCTCGTCCACGATCGACTCGACCAGATCCTCCGGCACCTCCTGCGAGACGCGCAGGATGAGGATGGCGTTGTCGCCGTCGGCCTCCGGGGACAGGGCGGCGGCCTCGATGTTGATGCCCGCCTGGCCCAGCGCGACGCCGACCTTGCCCAGGGCGCCCGGCTGATCCTTGTAGGTGAGGAACAGGTTGCGGCCCTCGGAACGCATGTCCACGCCGCGGCCGTTGATGCGCACGATCTTCTCCACGCGCTCCAGGCCGGTCAGGGCGCCGGTGACGGTCGAGGACGTGCCGTCGGCGGCGATGACCTTGACCTCCAGCACCGAGCGGTGCGACACGGACTCCGGGGCGGTGCCCACGGAGATGTCCACGCCGCGCTCCTCGGCGATGCGCGGGGCGTTGACGAAGGTGACCGGCTCCTCGATCATCGTGGAGAACAGGCCGCGGGCGGCCGCCAGGCCCAGGACGTCGACGTCCTCGGTGGACAGCTCACCGCGGGCGGTGACCTCCACCGCGGTCGGGGCGCCCTCCAGCAGGCCGCCGGCGACGAGGCCGAGCTCGCGGGCGAGCTCCAGCCACAGGGCGACCTCCTCGCCGACGGCACCGCCGGAGACGTTGACGGCATCCGGCACGAACTCGCCGGCCAGGGCCAGCAGCACGGACTTGGCCACGTCGATGCCGGCGCGGTCCTGCGCCTCGACGGTGGAGGCGCCCAGGTGCGGCGACACGACGGTCTGCGGCAGCGCGAACAGCGGGGAGTCGGTGCAGGGCTCGGTCTCGTAGACGTCGAAGCCGGCGCCGCGGATGTGGCCCGACTTGATCGCGTCGGCCAGGGCCTGCTCGTCGACGAGGCCACCGCGGGCCGCGTTGATGATGATCTGGCCCTTCTTCGACTTCGCCAGGAGGTCGGCGTCGAACATGCCGGCCGTCTCCTTGGTCTTGGGCAGGTGGATGGTGACGAAGTCGGCGCGGGAGACCAGCTCCTCGAGCTCGACCAGCTCGACGTTCATCTGGGCCGCGCGCGCCGGGTTGGCGTACGGGTCGTAGGCGATGATGGTGGTCTCGAAGGCCGCGAGGCGCTGGGCGAACAGCTGGCCGATGTGGCCGAAGCCGACGATGCCGATGGTCTTGCCGAAGATCTCGACGCCCTTGAAGGACGAGCGCTTCCACTCGCCGTCGCGCAGCGTGGCGTCGGCGGCGGGGACCTGGCGGGCGGTGGCCAGCAGGAGCGCGATGGCCTGCTCGCACGCGGAGTGGATGTTCGAGGTCGGGGCGTTGACGACCATGACGCCGCGCTCGGTGGCGGTGTCGATGTCGACGTTGTCCAGGCCCACGCCGGCGCGGCCGACGATCTTCAGGTTGGGGGCGGCCTCGAGGACTTCCTTGTCCACGGTGGTCGCGGAACGGACCAGCAGGGCGTCGGCGTCGACGACGGCGGCGAGGAGCTCCGGGCGGTTCGGGCCGTCGACCCAGCGCACCTCCACGGAATCTCCGAGCGCGTCCACGGTGGACTGCGCGAGCTTGTCGGCGATGAGGACGACCGGGCGAGCGTTCTGGCTCACGAGCAACTCCTGATTATGTGCGTATGCGTCCGATCCGATCCGGCACGACCGCGCCCGAAAGGATGGGCCCACGCCGGCTCGTTGGCGTGGACCCATCCATCATATCCCCCGGGTGTGGCCCACGGGGGCGTCAGTCCCCGGAACGTGGGAGGGCGTCGCCCCCGGCCGGTCGTCGGGGCCGGGCGCCTACTGGTAGGTGACGATCCACGGACGCGGCTCGATGTCCATGGTCTGCTCCGGGGTGAACATCGGCTGGTCTTCGTCGATGAAGTTCTTCCAGGCCATGAAGATCTCCGGCTGGAGGTCCTGGCGCATCACGTTCCACGTCTCGAACTTCTGCTCCGGGGTGCCGTGTCCGTCGGCGTGCAGCACGACGGCCAGCTCCGGGCGGGACAGGTCGATGGTTTCGCGGTCGCGGAGCATCTGCAGCTGGAACTGGTGCAGCATGAGCACCTTCTGCGGCAGGTTGTTCTCGGCGGTGAGGTCGGCGAGGTAGTCGATGACGCGGTTGACTTCCTCGGCCTGGACGTGGCCGACGGCGACGTTGGGAAGCCCGTCCGGGGTCAGCTTCCACTCGGGGTCGAGGGCGAGTCCGACGTTGGGCAGCTTGAGCAGTTCCTCGTAGTACTTGGCCTGGTCGACGAAGTCGGCGCGGCCGGGCTGGAGGTCGATGATGACGTAGCCGCCGGCCTCGGTCATGGCGTCGACGTACGGCTTGAGCGCCTCGATCGGAGCCGGCTCGCTGTAGTCGTTGCGCGGGCCGGGCGAGGCCTGGGCGACGGAGGCGATGATCTCGAAGGCCGGGATGACCTTGTCGCCGGTCAGGCCCTGGTACTCCTCGACGAGCTGCTTGGCGTGGGTGACGGCCTCTTCGGGGGTTTCCTCGCCCATGACGCCCAGGACGGGGGCGCCCGGGTGGCCGTAGGTGGCGATCATGTGGCGGCCGGGGAAGACGAGCTGGCCGCCGCCGGGCAGCTCCTCGATGTCCTCGTCGGCGGCGAGCTCGGCGGACGCGGCGAACTTGTCGTCGCCGCCGAACGCATCACCCAGACCGATGAGGGTCCGGCCGTCGCGTGCGGCTTCGATGGACTCCGAGGTGGCGCGGGCGTCGCCGATGGGCAGCCAGGCGACCTCGAGGCCCGCAGCGCGGGCGGTGGCGATGGCGCCGAGCGGGGTGCCCGGGGCGGCGAACGCCAGGGGGTCGCCGTCGCCGGTCTTCGGCGACGCCGGCTTGGCGGAGGCCAGGGCGTCGGACCCGTCGGCGGACTCCTCCTCGGCGTCATCTGCCTCGACCTCGGGCACGGTCGGCTTCGCGGCGTCCATCTCGGTGACGGCGCGGGCCGGCTCGTCCTCGTCCTCTGCGGCTTCGAACTCGACGCCGGTCAGCTTCTTCAGGCCGTCCAGGCCCTCCGGGGCGGCGACGACGGTGCGCTCCCCTTCGGCGGCGACGTCGGCGTCGCCGACGGTGACGACGGTCTCCGCGCCCAGACGATCGATCTCCTCTTCCACGGAGGACGCGTCGCCGCCCTGCTGCACCAGCATGGGCACGCCGGAAGACACGGCGATGCCTGCGGCCCGGCGCTGCGAATCGTCGTCATCGGCGGACACGACGACCGCGTCGGCGGAATCCAGGAGCTTCTGCGACGCGGCGAGCTCGGTGTCGACGGTGATCGACTCCGACGGGGCCTTCGCGGCCTTCGAGGCGCCGTCGTCGCCGGAGCAGGCGACGAGACCGAACACGGTCGCGGCCCCGGCCACGAGGGCCAGGGCCCGGCGGGCGGGGGTGGGGCGAGCAGCTGACCAAACCAAGGCGGGCCTGCCTTTCACGGGGGCACGGTAAACGGGTACCCGATCAGACTAACGGACATCGTCCCCGACGTGCGTCGACTAGTCGCCGTTTCCCTCGCTTGACGACGAAAAACCTCCCCCGCACACCGTGGTGCGGGGGAGGTCGACCGTCGTAAAGCGGGAAAAGGCCTTAGGCGGTGGCGTCCAGCGGGTTCTTCACCCAGGACATGAGGTCGCGCAGCTTCGCGCCGGTCTCCTCGATCTGGTGGCCGGCGTACTCGGCGCGCAGGCCCTCCAGCTCCTTGTTGCCGTTCTCGACGTTGGCGATGAGGCGCTTGGTGAAGGTGCCGTCCTGGATGTCGGCCAGGATGTCCTTCATGCGCTTCTTGGTGTCGGCGTCGATGACGCGCGGGCCGGAGAGGTAGCCGCCGAACTCCGCGGTGTCGGACACCGAGTAGTTCATGTTGGCGATGCCGCCCTCGAACATCAGGTCAACGATGAGCTTCAGCTCGTGCAGGCACTCGAAGTACGCCATCTCCGGCTCGTAACCGGCCTCGACCAGCACCTCGAAACCAACCTTGACCAGCTCCTCGGTGCCGCCGCACAGCACGGCCTGCTCGCCGAACAGGTCGGTGACGGTCTCCGCCTCGAAGGTGGTCGGGATGACGCCGGCGCGGGCGCCGCCGATGGCCGCGGCGTAGGACAGGCACAGATCCTTGGCCTCGCCCTTCGGGTCCTGGTCGACGGCGATGAGGCAGGGCACGCCCTTGCCGTCGACGAACTGACGGCGGACCAGGTGGCCCGGGCCCTTCGGGGCGACCATGCCGACGGTGACGTTGTCGGCCGGCTGGATCAGGTCGAAGTGGATGTTCAGGCCGTGGCCGAAGAGCAGCGCGTCGCCGTCCTTCAGGTTCGGGGCGATGTCCTCGGCGTACACCTTCGCCTGGGTGGTGTCCGGCACCAGCAGCATGATGACGTCCGCCCACGCGGCGGCGGCGGCGTTGGACTTGACCTCGAAGCCGGCCTCCTTGGCCTTCTCCGCCGACTTCGAACCCTCGCGCAGGCCGATGACGACCTCGACGCCCGAGTCGCGCAGGTTCTGGGCGTGGGCGTGGCCCTGGGAGCCGTAGCCCAGCACCGCGACCTTGCGGCCCTGGATGATCGACAGGTCGGCGTCGTCGTCGTACAGCAGTTCAATAGCCATGGAAGTGAAAAAGCCTTTCGTGGAAATCTGTTTTTCGTGTGCGCCCGGCGGCCACCGCCCCCATCGCACGGGGACAGTCTAGCCGGGAGATTGTGTCGGAGGTTACATCGCCCGGGACGCCAGCATCGGCTTCGGGCCGCGGGCCACCGCGACGACGCCGGACTGCACCAGCTCGCGGATGCCGAACGGCTCGAGGACCTCCAGCAGGGCGCGCAGCTTCGAACGCTCGCCCGTGGCCTCGATGACCACGGACTCCTGCGCCACGTCGACGACGCGGGCGCGGAACAGCTTCGCCGCGTCGACCACCTGCGGACGGTTGTTGTTGTCCGCCGTGACCTTGACCAGCAGCAGCGCGCGCGACACCAGCTGATCGTCCGGCTGGCGGACGACCTTGAGCACCGGCACCAGCTTGTTCAGCTGCTTGGTGATCTGCTCGATGGGCAGATTTTCCGTCTCAACCACCAGGGTGATGCGGTTGACTCCCTCCACCTCGGTGGTGCCCGAGGTGATGGACTGGATGCTGAACCCGCGGCGGGTGAACATGCCCGCGATGCGGACCAGGATGCCCGGCTCGTCGAGGGTCAGCACGGACAGGGTGTGCAGTTCGGCCATGATGAGCTTCCCTTTCCTCTTCGTCTGGTTGCCGGGATTACCGGGTCTGCATGGTCGGGTGGTTGGCCTCGGGCGCCTTCGCGGCGTCCTCGGCGTTGTCCGCCATCGTCTCGTGGATGTCCGCCGGGGTCTCCCCCGCCGACATGTCTTCGTCGAAAAGCGGACGCAGGCCGCGGGCCGACTCGATCTCGTCGTTGGACTTGCCGGCGGCGACCATCGGCCACACCTGGGCGTCCTCGCCGACGATGAAGTCGATGACCACCGGGCGGTCGTTGATCTCCCGCGCCTTCTGGATGGCCGGGATGACCTCCTCTTCCTTTGTCACGCGGATGGCCACGCAACCCAGGCCTTCGGACAGGCGCACGAAGTCCGGCACGTAGGAGTTGTCCTCCGGACGCAGCTTCGTGTTGGAGTAACGCTCCTCGTAGAACAGCGTCTGCCACTGGCGCACCATGCCCAGGTTGCCGTTGTTGATCAGGGCGACCTTGATCGGGAAGTGCTCGATGGCGGAGGTGGTCAGCTCCTGGTTGGTCATCTGGAAGCAACCGTCGCCGTCGACGGCCCAGACTTCCTTGTCCGGAGCGGCGGCCTTGGCGCCCATCGCGGCCGGCACGGCGTAGCCCATGGTGCCCAGGCCACCGGAGTTGAGCCAGGTGCGCGGGTTCTCGTACTGGATGAACTGGGCGGCCCACATCTGGTGCTGGCCGACGCCGGCGCAGTAGATGGCGTCCGGGCCGACGACGTCCGACAGGGTCTTCAGCACGAACTGCGGCGACAGCGAACCGTCGGCGTGCTCCTCCCAACCGAGCGGGAAGTCATCGCGCAGCTCGTTGAGCTCGCGCAGCCACGGGGCGATCGACGGGGCCGGCAGGTCCAGGTCGCGGTAGGCGTCGGCAAGCGCGGCCAGAACCTCGCGTGCATCGCCGACGATGGGCACGTGGGCCTCGCGGATCTTGCCGATCTCGGCCGGGTCGATGTCGGCGTGGATGACCTTGGCGTGCGGCGCGAAGGTGGACAGCTGGCCCGTGACGCGGTCGTCGAAACGCGCGCCAATGGTGATGAGCAGGTCCGACTTCTGCAGGGCGGCGACGGCGGACACCTTGCCGTGCATGCCCGGCATGCCCATGTGCAGCTCGTGGGAGTCCGGGAACGCGCCGCGGGCCATGAGGGTGGTGACGACCGGCACGCCGGTGAGCTCGGCGAACGCCAGCAGCTCGGCCGAGGCATCGGCCTTGATGACGCCGCCGCCGACGTAGAGAACGGGGCGCTCGGCCGCGGCGATCATGCGCACGGCCTCCTCGATCTGGCGGGAGTGCGGGGTGGTCACCGGACGGTAGCCGGGCAGGTCCACCTCCGGCGGCCAGACGAAGTCGATCTCGGTGTTCTGCAGGTCCTTCGGCACGTCGACGAGGACGGCGCCCGGGCGGCCGGTGGAGGCCAGGTGGAACGCCTCGGCGATGGCCTTCGGGATGTCGTTGGCGTCGGTGACCATGAAGTTGTGCTTGGTCACGGGCATGGTCACGCCGCGGATGTCGGCTTCCTGGAAGGCGTCGGAGCCCAGCAGCGGCATGCCGACCTGGCCGGTGATGGCGACGACGGGCACGGAGTCCATCTGGGCGTCGGCCAGCGGGGTGACCAGGTTGGTGGCGCCGGGGCCGGAGGTGGCGATGCACACGCCGACCTTGCCGGAGACCTGCGCGTAGCCGGTGGCGGCGTGGCCGGCGCCCTGCTCGTGGCGGACCAGCACGTGGCGAATCTTCTCCGAGTCGAACAGGGGGTCGTACAGCGGCAGGATCGCGCCGCCCGGAATGCCGAATACGACGTCCGCGCCAAGCTCCTCGAGGGACCGGACGATGGCCTTGGCGCCGGTGATGCGCTCGGGCGTCGTGCGGCGCGTCTGTGCGGCCACGGTGGCGGGCGAGGGGCTGTTCTGTGGGGCGGCGTTCATTCCGGTGCGCTCCTGTAGTCGGGTACGGGCGGGTCCGAGCACGATGGGCCGCCGAATGCGCCCGTGGTGGGGCATCACCGGCGTCCCATGTCCCTTCCGAGACTAGCGTCCACATAGTGGACAGTCAATCCCACATAGTTGGACACCACCCGCCGCGACCACCCGCGGCGTGCGCGGATCTCCCGCACATTATGCCTCGCGCCTCAGCGTCCTCTAAGTCTGCGTCCCTACCGTGGCGCCCATGGACTTCCTTCTATATCTATTGCAGCGCTCGTGGGCATGGATCGCCGCACACGGCTTGTCCATCGCCGCGCTGCTGATCCTTCTGGTCCTCGTCCCACGGATCCGGCGATTCGTCATCGCCGTGGCCACATCCAACATGACCGACGGCGAGGAGTCGACGAAGGGGCGCCGCGCATTGATCGGCGCGGTGGTCTACCTCGTCGAGATGGTCGCCTACTTCGTCCTCGGCATCGCCCTGCTCAATCAGTTCGGCGTATCGCTGACGGCGGCGGCGATTCCGGCGACGGTCATCTCGGCTGCGATCGGTTTCGGCGCGCAGGGAGTCATCGGCGACTTGATCGGCGGCGTATTCATCATCGCGGAGAAGCAGTACGGCATCGGCGACTGGGTCGAGTTCCATTCCCCCAGCGGCACGGTGCAGGGCGACGTCGTCAACATGACGCTCCGCGCGACGACGATCCGCACGCTCAACGGCGAGGAGATCGTGGTCCCGAACTCCGAGGCCCGCATGTGCGTGAACTACTCGTCGCGGTGGTCGCGCGCGGTCATCGAGATTCCGGTGCCCATGACGGCCGGCGGTTCGGTGCGCGATCTGGAGGAACGTACGTTGGAGGCCGCCAAGCGCGCGGTCGCGGCGGAAGGCGTGCGCGAGCACGTCCTGTCGGAGATCCGCATCCAGTCCTCGACGCAGCTGGTCGCCCCCACGGCGATGGGCCTGCCGTGGACGGTGACCATGCGTCTGATCGCCGACTGCGACCCGGGCGACCAGTGGCTGATCGAACGTGCGGTGCGGTCGGAGATCATCGACACGTGGTGGGACGATTACGGCGAGCGCGCGGAGGCGAATCCGCTGCGTCAGACCGAGGCCCTCACCGCACAGTTGAGCGCACTGTCGGCGTCGCCGGATCAGGGCATGCGCCGCTCCCCCGTCATTCGACCGGATTCTTCCGGCGACGATGCGAAGACGACGACCTTCGTCGACGCCGGCGGCTCGACGCCCGGATCGAATCGCGGCACCGGTTCCCTCGAGGTCGAGCAGGCGAATTCGGCGAAGCAGGCGCAGTCTACCTCCGGTTCGCTTGACGACGACGATCGTCGCCGCAGCGATCTTCCGTCCGCGGGCGCCGCACTCGACGAGCGGCGTCGCAAAGCTCGTGACGCCGACGACTCCGACGGTTCCGACTCCGCCGATCTCGACGAGACGAAGGTGGCGCCGGCCGTCGACGCCGATGCCGATGACTCCGACGAGCAGGCCACGGCGACCGACCGGGTCGCGTGGTCCGAGTTGTCGAAGCGCCAGCGCGTGCGCCGGATCCTGTCGGCCGGCGGACGGGCGCGGCCGTCGACGGTCGTGTTGCTGGTGACCCTCCTGATCCTGGGAATGCTCAACCTCGCCACCGTCGAGCCCGGCGAGGGCGAAGAGGGCGTCGCCGGTTGGCTGGCTCCGAGCCGATTCACCGGCGGCGACGAGGAAGCCGACGACGACGGCACCGACGCCGACACCGGCACGGGAACGGGCAACACCGGCACGGGCGGCGCCACCACCACCGCTCCGACCGACGCGCCGAGCCAACAGGACGGCGGCCGCGGCCGGCAGGGCACCGACGCCGGCACCGGCAACGCCGGCGACGGGGGCAACACCGGCAATACCGACAACTCCGGAAATACCGGCGACTCCGGGAATACCGGAAACTCCGGCAACACCGGCGACACGGGCACCGGCGACACCGGCACCGGCGACGGAGGCACCGGAACCGGCACCGGCACGGACGCGGGCGCGAACTCCGGCACCGGGACCGGCACCGGGGGCGGCGGCACCGCGTCGAACTAGGCGCGGGCCGAGTGCCGCGGGCACGCACCGTGGCCCTACAATGAGCCCCCATGAGCAACGATCAGCCGACCGCGCTGCCCACGACCCGCTTCCGTCCCCAAAAGACGCACTTTTTGGCCGTGACCTTCCTGGTGTTCCTGGCGATCGTGGCGATGGGCTTCTCCCTGTGGCTGTCCCCGCTGCTGCTGGTGCCGGTGGTCTACGCCCTGTGGATTCTGCGGGTGCGCACCACGGTCAGCTCCCGCGGCATCACCGCCGTGTATTTCCTCGGCGGCCGCCGTTCGCTGCCGTGGAACCGCTTCCGGGGCGTGCTGTTCGACAAGCGGGGCCGGGCCTACGCGGTGGGCCGCTCCACGGACGGCGCGGAAGACGATGACGTCCGCTTCGCGCTGCCGGCCATCACCTTCAATTCCCTGCCCGCCCTGAGCGAGGCGACCGACGGCCGGATCCCCGACCCCGTCACCCCGGCCCGACTGGCCGACGACGAGAAGGTGGAGGTCTTCGACCGCGACGGCAAATCCGTCAAGATGACCCGCGAGGAGTACGCCACCTATGAGGCGGCCGCCCGGGCCAGGGCCGACAAAGCCGGCAAGGCTGACAAGGCCGACGAGGCCCCGAAGGAGTAGGCCTCACGGACCTCATGCGAACCCGCCCGGCATTGTGCCGGGCGGGTTTTTCTCCGTCCACATAGTGGACACATAAGTCCGCCCGGTGGGACAACCGCCGCGTGCGGCGTCTATCATCGGAAGAAATCGCCGCCTACCAGAGAGGAATGGGGCAGCCATGATCCCCCTTCGTTCCAAGGTCACCACCGCCGGCCGCAACGCCGCGGGCGCCCGTTCGCTGTGGCGCGCCACCGGCATGACCGACAGCGACTTCGGCAAGCCGATCATCGCCATCGCGAACTCCTACACCCAGTTCGTGCCCGGACACGTGCACCTCAAGAACGTCGGCGACATCGTCGCGGAAGCGGTCGTCGCCGCCGGCGGCGTTCCCCGCGAGTTCAACACCATCGCCGTCGACGACGGCATCGCGATGGGCCACGACGGCATGCTCTACTCGCTGCCGTCCCGCGAAATCATCGCCGACTCCGTCGAGTACATGGTCAACGCCCACACCGCCGACGCCCTGGTGTGCATCTCCAACTGCGACAAGATCACCCCGGGCATGCTCAACGCGGCGCTGCGGCTGAACATCCCCGTCGTGTTCGTCTCCGGCGGCCCCATGGAATCCGGCTCCTCCGTCGTCATCGACGGCGTCGTCAAGCCCGGATCAGACCTGATTTCGGCGATCTCGGCCTCCGCCAACGACGGCGTCAACGACGATCAGCTGCTCGACATCGAACGTTCCGCCTGCCCGACCTGCGGCTCCTGCTCCGGCATGTTCACCGCCAACTCCATGAACTGCCTCACCGAGGCCCTGGGCCTGTCGCTGCCCGGCAACGGTTCCACCCTGGCCACCCAAGTCGCCCGCCGCGACCTGTTCACCCGCGCCGGCGAACTCATCGTCGACCTGGCCAACCGCTACTACCGCGACGGCGACGAGTCGGTGCTGCCGCGCAACGTCGCCAACCGCGACGCCTTCGTCAACGCCATGACCCTCGACGTGGCCATGGGCGGCTCCACCAACACGGTGCTGCACATCCTCGCCGCCGCGCAGGAGGGCGAGATCGACTTCGACCTCGCCGACATCGACGAAATCTCCCGTCGCGTGCCCTGCCTGTCCAAGGTGGCGCCGAATTCCGATTACTACATGGAGCACGTCCACCGCGCCGGCGGCATCCCCGCCATCATGGGCGAGCTGCGTCGCGGCGGCCTGCTGAACATGGGCGCCAACTCCGTCCACGCCCCGTCGCTGGAAAAGCAGCTCGACGACTGGGACATCCGCGGTGGCTCCGCCACCGACGAGGCGATCGAACTTTTCCACGCCGCACCGGGTGGCGTGCGCACCACCGAGCCGTTCTCGACGGAAAACCGCTGGGAATCGCTCGACGTCGACGCCGAAAACGGCTGCATCCGCTCCGTCGACCACGCCTACACCGCCGAGGGCGGCCTGTGCGTGCTGCGCGGCAACATCGCACGCGACGGCGCGATCCTGAAGACCGCCGGCATCTCCGAGGACCAGTTCCACTTCGAGGGCACCGCCCGCGTCGTGGAAAGCCAGGAGGAGGCCGTGTCGGTGATCCTCAACCGCACCCTCCAGCCGGGCGAGGTCCTCTTCGTCCTCTACGAGGGCCCCGCCGGCGGCCCGGGCATGCAGGAGATGCTGCACCCGACCGCGTTCATCAAGGGCGCGGGCCTGGGCAAGGTGTGCGCCCTGGTCACCGACGGCCGTTTCTCCGGCGGCTCCTCGGGCCTGTCCATCGGCCACATCTCACCCGAGGCCGCGGCCGGCGGCGACATCGCCTTGGTCCGCGACGGCGACCCCGTCTACATCGACGTCGCCGAACGTCGCCTGGAAATCCAGGTCGACGACGCCGAGCTGGCCCGCCGCCGCGAAGAGGAGCTCAAGCGCGACAAGCCCTTCACCCCGCGCAAGGAACGCCCGCGCAAGGTCTCCAAGGCCCTGCGCGCCTACGCGAAGATGGCGTCCAGCGCCGACAAGGGTGCGGTCCGCATCGTCGATTAGACCCGCCAATCGCGCCAGGTCACACGCGGTGCGTTATTGTTGGGAGGATTCACGGGTCCGGCCCCGGACCCATCGACGTCATCGTCCGGAGAGCCCGTCTTGTCCCGCAACAGCACCGCCTCGCGCGTAGTCCTCGCCATCGTCCTGGTCCTGTTCCTCGCCGCGGCGATCTATTACGTGGCCGACCGCCGCATGGGCGACCGGACCGTCGAGATCCACGTGTCGGCCACCGGCGACGACGCCGCATCCGGTTCCTCGGCGGAGGAAGCGTGGCGCACCCTCGACCGCGTCTCCGACGCCGAGATCGAACCGGGCACGGTCATCGTCGTCCACGGTCGGGTCCCCGGCACGCTGAACCTGTCCGGCCGCAACGGCACCGCCGACGCCCCCATCGTCGTGACCTCCGCGCCGGAGAAGCGGGGAATCATCGCCGCCGAGGATGGCGCGGGCATCCGCATCTCCGATTCGTCGTACGTCACGGTGCGCGACATCGACGTCGTCGACGGTTCCGGTCTCAACGACGATGGCGACGCCGGGCAGTCGCCGGAATCCGCCGCGAAGATCCCCGACGGCATCGTGGTGTGGGCGTCGACTCCCGGGGCGCGCGGCGCCGGCATCCGCATCGAGCGCGTCGCCGTGGAGGGCCTGCGCAACGGCATCGCCGTCGGCGCCGTCGGCGGGGGCGCCGGATTCGACGGCGTCACGGTCTCCCACGTCGCGGCGGTGGACAACATCCGCAACGGCATCCTCTTCTACTCCGATGAGCTGGGCGAACGTGCCCACACCGACGTCAACGTGTCGTATTCGAAGGTCTCCGGCACCACCGGCATCGCCGGCGCCACGGGCAATACCGGCAGCGGCATCGTCATCGGCGCCGTCGACGGCGGCGTGGTGGAGCACAACGTCGCCGAGGACAACGGCCGGCTGTCCGACGCGGTGGAGGGCCCGGTCGGCATCTGGGCGTACTCGTCGTCGCGGGTGGCCATCCGCAACAACCTCGCCGAGGACAACAAGACGTCGAACGCCGACGGCGGCGGCTTCGCCATCGACGTCGACGTCGACAATTCCGCCCTGATCGGCAACATCTCCCGCGACAACATGGGTCCCGGCTACCTGGTGTTCGCCAACTCGGGCCTCCCGACCGCGGACAACGCCGTGATGTTCAACGCCAGCATCGACGATTCCACGAACGATTCGTTCCACGGCGCCATCAGCGTGCACGGCGGACTGCCCCAGAGCCCGGAGGGCTCCACCGTCGAGGACCTCTACATCGCCCACAACACGGTCGTCATCGGCGCCGACTCCCCCGCCCCCGCGCTGTCCATCGACGGTGACGTCACCGGCGCGGAGGTCATCGCCAACTTCTTCGACGTCCGCGGCTACGGCGGCGTCATCGGCGCACGGACGTTGAAGGATTCCGACGGTGCCGAGTTCCGGTGCAACGCCTACTCCCCGGGCACCGGAAGCGCGGTCGGCTGGCTCAACGGCGTCACCTACGTCGACTTCACCTACTGGTGGAATCTCGTCGACGATCCCGGTTCCGTCGTCACCGACGCCACCATCGACGATCCCCATGCCGAGGCGGCCGACCTCCTCCCGGATTCCCAGGTCACCCTCGGCCGCGGCTGCGAGCCGGCCGTCTCCGGCGACACCACGGATCTCGCGGGCCGCAAGACCGACGGAAAGATCTTCGCCGGAGCCGTGCGCCCCTAGCTCCGCCGCGCGCGGGCCAGGTGGTGGCGCCAGGCGTCGGCGCACATGTCGGCGACGTCGTATTCGGCGGACCACCCCAGCACGCGCCGCGCCAGCGACGGGTCGGCGACGAGCTCGCTGACGTCGCCCGGACGGCGATCGCCGACGACGGTGGCGACCTCGTTGCCCGAGGCCTCGGACATCGCCCGGGCCAGCTCGAAGACGGTGGTGCCGACGCCGGTGCCGAGGTTGATGACGCGGTGGCCCGGTTCGGAGACCAGGTCGAGCGCCTGCACGTGCGCCCGGGCCACGTCGATGACGTGGAGGTAGTCGCGGATGCAGCTGCCGTCGCGGGTGGGGTAGTCGTCGCCGAGCACGGTCAGGTGGTCGCGGTCCCCCGACGCCACCTCCAGCAGACGCGGCATGATGTTGGGCGAGTTCTCGCGGCCGTCCTCCCCGAGCAGGGCGCTGGGGTGGGCGCCGATGGGGTTGAAGTAGCGCAGCGACACCGCGCCGAACCCCTCCCGTCGCTGCGCGACCTGCTCCAGCATGGTTTCGCAGGTCAGCTTGGACCAGGCGTACGGGTTCGTGGGGCCGGTCGGCGATTCTTCGGTCAGCGGGCCGCCGCCGGCTTCCCCGTACACCGAGCATGACGACGAGAAGATCATCTCGCGCACGCCGTGGTCGTTCATCGCGGCGAGCAGCGCCGCCGTCCCGCCGACGTTGACGTCGAAGTAGAGTTCGGGCTTCTCGCAGGACTCCCCCACCGCCTTGCGACCGGCGAAATGGAGGACGGCGTCGATGTCGTGGGATTCGAACACATCGTGCAGTGCGGCCGCGTCGGTGATGTCTCCGCGCACCCATTCGACGTCGGCGTCGGCGAGTTCGCGGATGCGGTCGAACACCGACGGGTCGGAGTTGGAGAAGTCGTCGATGACCACGGGCACGTGGCCCGACGCGATCAAATCGACGACGACGTGGCTGCCGATGTAACCGGCGCCTCCGGTCACCAGGACGGTGCGGGGGGTGGTGGTCATGTTCCTGCTCCTCGGAAAAACGGTGTGAAGGGACGCGGGGGTCGTCGTCACGCGACGATGAGGGCGGCAAGTTCCACGCAGTACCAGATCGCCACCGCGAAAGTCGGTGCGGCAACCGCAAGCGCGAGCGTCAGCGCCGGGGCCACCGCCTTCCACCGCGGGCCCGCGGCCGACTCGACGGCCCTGAGCTCCCGCGCGTGCAACGCGGGCACGGCGATGGCGACGACCGCGAAGGACACCGCGGCGAGCAACGTCAGGCCGGCGTAGCCGAAGGCCCGGTCCGCCCACGTCCCCCAGGCGCCGACGGCGACATTGGCCAGCGTGAGCACGACATAGGGCATCACCTGGCCCACCGTGTACGGCTCGATGCCCTCGCGGTCCTTCGGGGTGACCCGGAACTGGGTGATCTTGCCGGTGGTCGCCTGGACGATGCCGGCCAACGCTCCGCGCCACAGGTAGGGCAGACGGGCGATCTTGTACAGGGCGGTCTCCCACGACAGCACCGGGGCGTCGTCGGGACGCAGCAGGCCGGCGGACCTGAGCAACAGGACGATGCCGATCAACGGCAGCGACGTCAGCCAGGTCAACAGCAGAAACTCGAGGAAGTTCACCGACACCCACGGGTGGTCGAAAATAACCGCCATCGGCGCCAACAGGAAACCGACGAAGGCGAGCAAGCCGAACACGGCGTTGTGCGTGACCGCGAAGAAGAACCGCAGGCGCAGGCGCATGGGCACCCGGTGGAGGGTGCGCGGCACGAGCGTCAGGGCGATGGCCGTCAGGCTGCGGGTCCACTGGAATTCCTGGGTGAGCATCGCCGCGCAGGTGTCCGGCCCGAGGCCGTGGGCGCGGGCGTCGATGGCGAACACGCCGTCGTAGCCGCCGAGACGCAGGATGTAGGACGTGGAGAAGTCCTCCGCCAATTCCGGGCCGATGCCGCCGACTTCGCGCAGTGCGGAGGTACGCACCGCATAGTGCGATCCGATGCTCACGGGCACGGCGCCGCCGTTGTGCGCCAGCTGGAAGGCCCCGTGGAAGAAGGACTCGAACCACAGGCGGCCGCGCGCGGCCCACGACGTGGCCGCATTGGAGTCGCAGACGCTCGGCGCTGCGACGAAGCCGACGCCGGGGTCGGCGAAGGGCTTGACCATCTCCGCCAGGTAGCCGCGTTCCGGAACGTGGTCGCAGTCGAGCTGGGTGACGACGTCGTAGTCGCGGTACCCCACCGTGTCGTAGAAGTAGGCGAGGTTGCCCTCCTTGCATCGGGTGCGGCGGGGCCATTCCGCGCGGTGGTACTCCTCGATGCCGTTGCGGGTGGATATTCGCACGCCGTGGTCGGCGCACCATTCCCTGATCTCCGGCGTGGGCGCTTCGTCGCACAGCCACACGTCGTAGGCGATGGGAATGTCCTGGTCGAGCATGGCCCGCAGCGTGCGTCCGACGACGTCCCAGCCCTCGCTCGGGGCGCGGGTCACCGCGAAGGCGACGCGCAGATCCGGGACGGGAGCGTCGGGGCGCACCTTCCGCAGCCGCTGCATGCGGTAGACGAAGACCGCCGGCAGGAGAATCAGGTACGCCAGCAGCGCGGTGTTGAGCGCGTACGCCCACGGCCCCAGGATATGCGCGGGATCGGCCCACCACACCCAGAAGACGACGACCGCCACCAGCCACAGCAGCGAGTACAGGGCCATCTCGAAGCGCTGGGGTCGAGTGAGGGCCGGGACGAACAGGGACGGGGCCGCCACGTGCTCCGCCACGGGGCGGGTGCGGGCGAACAGCGGCCCGTCGGGTGCGAACCCGGCGAGATCCCCGGAATCGCCGGGGCCTGCGGGCCGGGGGCGATCGGGGACCTGCGGGGTGATCGTGTCGGTCAGTGGCGCGGAGCCGTCGGAATGGGCGGTCACTTCACCCGATCCGCGACCGCGTTCTTGCGGCGTTCGATGTGCCAGTCGAGGCACTTGAGCAGGCCCTCGGACAGCGGCACCTGGGGCTCCCACCCGAGCTTTTCCTTCGCCTCGTCGATGACCGGACGGCGGCGCGTGGGATCGTCGACGGGCAGCGGGTGGAACGTGATCTCCGACGAGGCGTCGGTGGCCTGGCGGATGATGTGGGCGATCTCCAGAACGGTGCGCTCGGTCGGGTTGCCCAGGTTGATCGGGCCGGGCTCGGCGGAGTCCATCATCTTCACCAGCCCGGACACCAGGTCGTCGACGTAGCAGAACGATCGGGTCTGGGAACCGTCGCCGAACACGGTGATCGGCTCGCCGGCCAGCGCCTGGTCGGCGAAGGTGGAGATGATGCGCCCGTCGGTGGGCAGCATGCGGGGGCCGTAGGTGTTGAAGATGCGGACGATGCCCGCGTCGAGGCCGTGCTGCTGCTTCATCGACGTCAGCAGCGCCTCGCCGAAGCGCTTGCCCTCGTCGTAGCAGGCGCGCGGACCGATGGGGTTGACGTTGCCCCAGTAGGACTCCGCCTGAGGGTGCTGCATCGGGTCGCCGTAGACCTCGCTCGTCGACGAGTAGACGATCCGGGCCCCGTGCTCGAGGGCGAACTGCGCGGCGTGGAGAGTGCCGACGGCGCCGGTGAGCATCGTGCCCACCGGGTCCTCCATGTAGGCCGGCGGCGAGGCCGGGCTGGCGAGGTGGAAAACGGCGTCGACGCCGACGGTGAGTTCGGCGTCCAGTGCGATGGGTTGGCGGACGTCGGCCTCGACGAAGTGGAAGCGGGGGTCGCGCAGCGCCTCCGCGATGTTGTCCATGGTGCCCGTCTGCAGGTTGTCGACGCAGACGACCGTCTCCGTGCGCGAGTCGGCGAGCAGCCGATCGCACAGATGCGAGCCGATGAAGCCCGCTCCTCCGGTCACGACGTACTTCGATCGCCCGTGACTCTCCGAGTGCATATGAGTTCTCCCTTTTTTGCATTGCCGGGGCAAGGCGGAACCATCATCACCCGAAGGCATTCGAATAACTAATGGGCGAGGCGAAGATCACATGCCTCGACGCGCATCGACAAAACCAGAGGAATCTATCCTTTACACATGCACCTACCGCACCCCATTACAGCGTTACATCTGTTGTCATGCCGATACTCTCCCTCAACGCTCCGCGTGACACACCACGCCCGAGCTCCGCACGCCAACACCCCCAACCACCAATACCCCTCGCTTTTCCAGCAGTTATGCCAGGCCAAGGAGCCGGCGATCCCCTTTGCGGCCGCACGCTGCAACGGCTCGGCACCACGCCGAAGCGGCCACGGCCGCGTGACATCGAGTTGGCTTGACGGTTAACGCAGCGTTACGCCCACTCAAGGGTGTCTCCGCCGAATTCGGGACATGCTCACCGGCCGACATTTTCTCCCCTCCCCCCGTTCGGCACCCCTGCCACTCCGGCCGCGCAACGCACCTTCACCCCGCGAATACGCGAAAGCACCCCTCGCGCGCGCTGCGAGGGGTGCCGGTCAAAAAGCTCTGCGGAAAGTCAGGCGGTCACGCCCGTGGTGGTGTTCACGAACGGCAGCTGGCCGGTCGAGAAGTACCAGAGGGCGACGGCCGCGGCGATCGCCAAGAGGCAGAAGATCCAGGAACTCGCCAGCGGACGTCGCGCCCATCCGCGGCTGAAATCGATGCCGTATCGGCCCGGCCCCGTGAACTGCAGGGCCAGCGCCGAAGCGGTGAGCGCGAGCTGCAGGCGAACGGGTTCGGCGCCGGCGGCGAGCACGTTCCAACCGGAGTCGCCCACGGCTACCTCGAACATGGTGAGGAACGCGGAAATCGCCAGGGCCAGTGCCGCCCCGAGCGGCGTCGCCAAGCCGAGGACCAGCAATCCGCCGGCGATGACCTGGACGGTGGGGATGGCCACGGCGATGACCCCGGCGAAGTTGTAGCCGTTGGCGGCGAACTGCGCCTCCAGCGTGCCGATGCCCGGGGCGCCGCCGAACTGGAAGAAGGTGGCCAGGCCGAGCATGAGCACCATGCCGCCGACGCCGAGGCGCAGCAGCAGGAGCCCGAAGTCGAGGGTGCCGCGACGGGGATCGAAATCGCGGTCACGGTCATCGTCGCGGAAATCGGGGTCGTCCGAGTCCGCGACGGCGGCCCCCGCAACTCCGGCCGCACCGGCGGTCGGCGCAGCGCCCTCGTCGAGCAACGCATCGTCGCGGTCGTAGTCGTCGCGGCCGTGATCGCGGGCGTAGTCGTCGCGCCCATCGAGGTCGCCGCGATCGTCGACGACCATGGTCTCCGGGGCGTCATCGTCGGCGACGGCCGGGGCCACCTGCGTCGGCTGGTCGGCGGCGTCGGCGAAGTCGGCGTCGGCCTCGCGGTAATCCTCCGTCTTGGCCAACGGCTCGATCGTCTGCGGGGCGGTGCGCCCGGCCACGTCGTAGATGTCGCGGCGCGGGATCACCTGCGTTTCCGCAGCCTCCCCGGCCTCCCCGGCTTCTTCCGGCGCGTCGGCTTCTGCGGCGTCGACGTCGGCGTCGTCAAGCGAAGAAGACGTCGCGGCGGCGATGGCCTCGTCGGATCCGTCCGCATCGCCGGCGATCGGGCCGGCGCCGGTGCCGTCGAGGATCTCGGTCGGCGCGTCCTGCTCGGGCTCCATCCGCGCCTCCGGCTCGGTGTCGGACTCTGCATCGGTGTCGGGGGCGACATCGGCTTCGGGGCCGTCGTCGGCAATTCGACGGTAGGTCGGGACGTCGAAGTCGTCGTCAAGCCCCTCCTCGTAGTCGCCCAGGTTGCGGGGATTCGGGTTCTTGGTGTTGTCGCTCACATGGCCAACAGTAAGCGCCGGACACCGGTTCGGGCGGGTGCCGTGCCGGGGGTGCGGCGCTTTTTCTATTCTGGCTGGCATGGGACGCAACCGGATGGGACGCGCGGTCGCGGTGGCTGCAGCTGCCGTGATGGCGCTGACGACGTCCGCGTGCATGGACGATTCCCCCGCGACGCAGACGCCGTTCGAGGCGCGGGAGTCCGAGCCGACCGGCCTGCCGATGCCCGATTCCGGCATGCGCGACGCGATGCCCGCCCCGGGCGTCCAGCGGGAGCCGCGGGGTTCGGATGATCCATGCGCCATCGATGACGTCGTCCTCGCCGCGTGCCTGCCGGAGGTCACCGCGATGGCGTCGCCGGGGCCGGGGCGGGCGGTGGTGGCGACTGCCGACGGGCGCCTGCACCTGGTCGTCGCCGGGGCGGAGCCGGTGGAGATCGCCGATGCCGGTTCCCGCGTCGCCCAGATCACGGCTGGCCCGACGGTCGCCGAAGATGGACAACTTTTTCTGCTGCGCGCCGACGGATCGGTGGCGCGCCTGACCCTGCTGCCCGGAGGCGGCACGGATCTGCGGGAACTGCCCGAGCATGGCGACGCGATGACCCTGGGCCTGTATCTCGACGAGGACGGCGAGGTGAACACGCTGCTGGCCGGCGATCCCGGCATCGAGGTGATTTCCATGTGCCATGGCCCGCATGGGGCGCCGCCGCTGATGACGGTGCGTCTCGACGGGACGCCGATGCTCGCGCAGTGGTCGGGTGGCCTGATCGAGCCGGTCGGCGGCGTGGACCTGGATGATTCGTTGGGCGGGTGCGCGGTCGTCGGCCCGGACGTCGTCGTGGCGGTGCCGGGGGCCCAGCGCGTGGTGTCCATTCCGATTACGCCCCCGGAGCCGGGGCCGTTCGGGGCGTGGACCGTGGCGGGGTCGCCGACGACGTTGCTCGAGGGCGAGTTCGGCCACGTCGGCTGGGTTGCGCCGGTCGTGGCGGAGGATGGCGTCGAGGTGTGGGGCGGCACCGTCAACACCGCCGAGGGGCGTTCGGGCGGCACGTCGGATGAGCGCGTGTTCCGCATTCCCTCCGGCGGTTCGTCGGGAGGCTCCCCGGATTAGCCGGTGGTGCGGGGCCAGGACTTGTTTGCTTGACGACGGCGGCGGGTACGCATGCGGCCCGATGCACATGTGAACGGTGGGGCGAAACGAACCCGAATCGTTATCCAATGTTCGAAGAATTGGTGTCGAACACTTGTATGATGAATGGTGACGGCGG
>NZ_KV787162.1:0-9795 GCF_001807025.1 Corynebacterium sp. HMSC11E11
CAAGATCAACGCACTCTAAATCCTGAAGAGCCTTCAAAGGGCTGAGCGGTTCAGACTGCTGCTTGGAGTCTAGGCCAACGACTATAGCGCTGGGCATTGACCAAAAAACGCCAGCGTATCAACGCTCGATGATCGAGCGTGCTTACGATAAAAGTGACGTACGAATAGGTTGACAAAACGTGAACTTAAAACGAATAATAGGTTGAGCGACTTGATCGTCGGCGGAAGCCTTGCTATCAATAGGTTTACACCCGAGCAAGCAGAGAGGTGGGGAATATGAATATTCGTACACTGCAGGCAATGGTCGACGAAACGGACCTTGCCAGTCTCCGCTGGTTTGGTTCCTCTCGCTTTGGCGGTTGCCCGTGGAGATGCTCGGTTTTCGGGTTTGATCTTCGATCGCTGCATTTCCATCAATAGCAGGATATATTTTTCCGATATTGATAATCGTCTTATATTGGGCAGGCTTTCTAATCGGGGCCGATGCGAGCTGGGGATAGGTGCCGAACTGGCGGGTTCGCGTCTTCCGGTATTGGCGTTTGAGGCCTTTGAAGAATGCCGTATTGCCGACGGAGACAAGTTGAGATTTAGGCTGGATCAGCGCGAGGATCTAATCCAACTACACGTTTCCGGTGGCCACGCCAGTGTACCTTGGGATGTAGACCGCCTGAAATGCGTTCTCCGGCTCGCATTTTTGAATGAGTATGTCTTCTAGAAAGGGGAGAACGTTGTTTGAAGTAGTTGAAGCGGGATTTCGGTTTGGAGGTCCAGCTGGGGGGGGTGAGTGGCTGTTTCGGGGCGTGAGCTTTGCCATCGAAGCCGGCGCAGTCGTGGCGCTGATGGGTCCTTCAGGCTGCGGTAAGACGACATTGCTTCACGGTCTTTCCGGTATCGGCCATCTATCTGAGGGGCAAGGTGTGTTGGATGGAATCCAGATATCAAATCTACCTCAAAGAAAAGTGCGGAAAAACTTGAGGGAATCAGTCTCGATGATCTTTCAAGATCATCTGCTAATCCCTGGCTTGAGCCTGCTCGAAAACGTAGAGCTTTCCTGGTCAATGGCGGGTAGGCCAAGTGGGGCGTTGCCCGGTGAGATGCTGGACCGTTTGGCGGTAGGGGGAGAGAGGAATTCATTGCCCGAAGCGGTGTCGGGTGGGCAGGCGCAGCGAGCTGCAATTGCGCGCGCCCTCGCCGCTGAGCCCAGAATTCTGTTCGCGGATGAGCCGACGGGAAGTTTGGATGAAGGAAACGCAAGCCGGGCCATAAAGGAAATTACGGAACGAGTGCGGTCTAGCCAGGCTCATGGGTTGATAGTGACCCACGATGCGGCCATCGCGGATCTTTGCGACCGAACGATTCTGCTGGGTGGCGGGTCGATCAATGGCTGATGTCAGAGGTGGTCGGTCAATATCGGTAAAAATCATGCTGTCCTATCTGCGTGCGTCTTTGGGATCGAATGTTGTCGCCGTGGTGGCCATCGGCTTCTCCATGGGTGTTCTTGCGGCCGTCATCAATGTTCGAAGTGCGCTCTTGGGCACCGATGTCGGTGATGCTATTACCGTCAATTTGGCATTGAATGTGGCGATTTCCTGGACGATTGCCTCGATTTTTTGTGTGCCGCAAATAGTGGGACGTGCTTTTACGAAGTTCGACTATTTTATCAGCTGTCTGCAGGTCGTGGGCTGGTCCGCGCGCCGGTACTCGCTCATGCTCATTGGGCAACTGCTGATGATCGTTACTTTTTCGATTGTGTTGTCGTATCCCATAGCAGCGGTTTTTCAGCGTTTGGTGATGATGATTCATCGCCGAGACTCTGATGACCTCTTGTATCCGGCAAGGTTTTTTGAGCCTATAGCGCTCAGTTCAATCCTTGTCGCTGCGCTGATCGGTAGCTTTAGCGTCATTATCGTCGGCGTAATGGTGTTTCTCGGTTATGCACGGCGGCAGAAGGTCCAGGGGTCGGGCGTGAAACCCGTGCGGGTCACGCTCATCGGCACCGGGTGCTTGCGCTGGGGTGATTCCGTTGCGGTGCTGCCGATCGTGCTTTTGATCATGGCGGCCCGCGCCGGAGCTCAAGCTGGCCTGTTCGTCATCCTGGGGATGGTCTTCGCATTGTTCTGGCTGTGCAGTCGATCGATCCTGTACATCGTCAGGGGTTTTGAAAAGATGACTGCTCGATGGGCCGGCAGCTATCCTGCAGTGGCTGTCTTGGGCGCATTTTCGGCGGAGCTCCACGCTGCTACGAAGTCCATCGCGTTGCCTCTGGCCTACGTGTTCGGTATTCCCGCCATCGTTCTGTCGGTCTCCCACACGGAGGCTTACGCGCTGAATCAGACGGGGGGAGGCATTCAAAACTGGGACTTTCTGGTGATGCTGGGCTTGCCCTTGTTCTTCGTAGGCACACTGTCGCTTACATCGTTTCTGATGGCTGCGGACCAGGTTTCCATTACATCCGACCGGCTACGGAAGATCGGGTTTCCGGAAGCTCGGATTTGCCTGGTTCGGTTCGCGGGCGTTCCACTTCTATTCGTGGGTATTGGGCTAGTGCTAGCGGCTATTTTTGCGGTTTTCAGCTCGATGGTCCATGTCGCCATCCTCGGTTCGTCCGCAAATTATGCCATCGAGGGGCTGTCGCTTTCGGTGTCGCTGACTTTGGCTGCGGCTATCTTCTGCTCCTTCATCGTGTGCGGAGCCGGATATCTGGCGTGGGGAGCTTTCCGCGCAAAAGCGGTGTCACGATCACTCGTGCAGCACTGAGTTTGGTGCCGGTCGGCTCGTGCGGTGCACGATGAGCACCAACCTCCGCTAACCCACCACCCCGGCCTTGCGCATCTGACCCAGCCGCGACCGCAGCCTCGCCGGGCGCTGCGCCGGGTGCGCCCCGGATTTGCCCGTGCGGGCCACGTGATCGGAGCCGAAGGCCGCCAGCAGCAGATCGTCGATGATGCGCACGTGGCCGGGCTGGAACCGGTAATTGAGCGCCGCCTCCACGGCGGCGACCCGCTCGGGCGCCACCAGTTCGCGCAGATCCCCGACCGTGGTCACCCCGTTGGCGTCGAGAAGCTCCTCCAACCAGGCGTAATGCTCCGACTTCGACCGCGGCACGGTGGGCAGCAGCAGCGTCAACAACCCCGGCAGCGTCTCCGCTCCGAACTCCACGGCATCGGCGGCGGCCCGATCGTCATCGGCCTCCCCGTTGACGGCACCCGCCGCACCCTCGCCGTGCTCCTCGTCGAGGATCGCCGCGACCTGGTCGAACTGCTGATCCGCCAGCTCGATCAAACCGGCCGCCAGCGCGAACGCGCGGTCGATGCGCGGGTCGACGACACCATCCGGCGACTTGTACCGGATGTCGTGCTCGAACTCCGCCCACGCATGCTGCAGGACGGTGCGCACCTGCACCTCGAACTGCTGGCCGCGGTACGGGGCCAAACCCGGGGGAGCGTTGTCCCCGACGCGGCACACCAGATGATGCGAGCCGTAGCCGAACTGGCCGGAAATCCGCGTCTCCGCCGTCTTGTCGATGGTCCGCAGCACCTCCAGCGAATCCCCCAGAACCGCCAGCACGGAGGGGATTTCGTTGGAGTGGTACGTGGTCACGCGCACGCCGACGAGGTCATGGATGTCATGCCACGGGTCGGGGTAGGCGAAGTCGCCGCCGTCGGTGCGCCGCATGGCCTTGAGCCGCAGCGACCGCCACGTCTTCACCCTGGCGGTGACGTTGTCGAAGGCCAGGCCGGCGTCGGACAGCAATTCACCGATGGCCGCCTCGAAGTCGTCCTGCGCCCGCGGATGCGCCGCCGTCCACTCGTCGTAGCGCGCGTGCAGCTCCCGCAACCG
Organism: Corynebacterium sp. HMSC11E11; assembly: GCF_001807025.1. Classification (NCBI taxonomy): domain Bacteria; kingdom Bacillati; phylum Actinomycetota; class Actinomycetes; order Mycobacteriales; family Corynebacteriaceae; genus Corynebacterium; species Corynebacterium sp. HMSC11E11. Next base: position 3,841 of record NZ_KV787162.1, read on the forward strand.
GGTGTTGCCCTTCGACTTCGCCTTCGGCTTCGATCTCGGCTTCGAAGTGGACACGGCCGCCGCCTACGCCTCCGGGTCCGCGACGAGCAGCGCCACCGGGAAGGTGCCGAACACCGACGCCACCGTCACCGTGCCGGACCACGCGTTGCCGGTGAAGCGGTCGGTCCAGATGCCCTCCGGCAGGGTGATGGTGGTGTCGCCCCAGCCGCCGTTGCGCTCCAGACCGATGAGGCGGCGCGTGACCAGGGTGATCACGTCCTGCGCACCGCCGACCGGGCCGCGCGCGTTGCCCACCAGGTACCGTTCGCCGGCGCCTTCGGCGAACACGGGCTGGTAGGTGCCGCCGACGAAGGACTCGGGTCGCTCGTTGCGCAGGGTCAGCGCATGGTGGGTGACCATGAGCTTGACGACGTCGCCGTCTTCGGGATCGACCTCTCCACGTCGGACCTTCTCGAGGGCCCGGGCGCGGGCGTCGTAATCGACGAAACGGCGATTGTCCGGGTCGACCAGGGCGTCCTCCAGGAACTCGGTGCCCTGGTAGGTGTCCGGGATGCCCGGAGACGTCAGCTGCAGCAGCTTGCGGCCCCAACTGGTCACGCGGGCGGCGGGGTCGATGGACTGGACGAACTCGGTGATGCGGTCGCGCAGCGGACCGTCGAGAAGCGCATCGATCCAGCGCAGGACCTGCAGCTCGAAGTCGGCGTTCTGCTCCGTCCACGTGGTGTGGATGCTCGCCTCGCGCATCGCCTTCTCCGCGTACGCGTGCAGGCGGGCGCGGAACTCCTCGGTGATCTCGCCGTCGGCCGGCCACACGCCGATGATGTTCTGCAGCAGGAAATAGCCCGTAGCCCCGTCCGGCGCCGGGGTGACCGCCGACCAGTCGCGGACATTCTCCGCCCAATCGCCGACGATGTCGGAAATCTGGATGATGCGGGCGCGGACGTCCTCGCCGCGCTTGGCGTCGTGCGTCGACAGCGCCGTCATGGTGCGCGGCCACAGGCGGGCGCGCTCGGACTGCAGCAGGTGGTACTCGGCCGCCGACATGCCGTACCGGCCCGGATCGCCGCCGACCTCGTTGAGGCTGATCAGACGGCAGGCGCGGTAGAACGTCGTGTCCTCCACGCCCTTGGCCATCACGGCGCCGCAGACCTGCGCGAACCGGGTGGCCGCCTCGCCCTGGGCGATGAGGCCCGCCGAAATCAGGTCCAGCGCGAACACGCGGGAGGGGAACCGGGCGACCATCTGCTGGATCACCGACGACGTCACGCGCGACAGCGACACGTAGTCGGCGCGGTAGACGGGCATCGCGGCGACGAGCTCGCAGATGGTGTCGATGAGCTCCTCTTCGGTGACGTTGTGGCCTCCGGTCGACCAGTTGTCGCGACGCAGGGCACGCGCCAGGCGACGCACCTCCGCCGCAAGCTCATGGGCGGCGACGTCGCGCTTCAGGGCCCGCTCGGCGGCGTGCACCGCCGACTTGTCCCACGTCGACCCCGACTCCTGCAGCGCCAACATGCTCATCGCGTCACGCGAATCGCGGTTCATGAACACGTTGTCGAACTCCCGCAGCGCGTCGTAGCCCGTGGTGCCGTCGACGTCCAGGCGGGGATCCAACGGCTCGGTGGGCCCGAGGATCTTCTCGATGACCAGCCACTTGTCGTCGCCAAGCAAACGGCGCAGCTCGGACAGATACCCGAACGGATCGGACAAACCGTCCGGATGGTCGATGCGCACGCCGTCGATGATGTCGGCCGCGATGAGCTCCCGGACGATGCGATGCGTGTGCTCGAACACCACCGGATTTTCCTGGCGGATGCCCGCCAGACCATTGACCGAGAAGAAGCGGCGGTAGCCGATGATGCCGTCGCGCCAGTACATCAGGCGGTACGACTGGCGATCGTGGATCTCCTGCGGAGTGCCCTCGTCGGTGCCGGGCTTCACCGGGTAGACGTGGTCGTAGTAGCGCAGCAGCGGCTCGTCGCCGGAGCGGTCGATCTCCAGCTTGTCGACGTCCTCCGGGGAGCCGAGCACCGGCAGGCCCATCTTGCCGCCGGCACCGTTGTCCTCGTGCCAGTCGATGTCGAAGTAGGGCTCGAACTGGGAGTCGCGGCCATTGGTCAGGACATCCCACCACCACTCGTTGAGCTGCGGATCCTCCACGCCCAGGTGATTGGGCACCAGGTCGATGATTATGCCCATGTTCGCCTTGTGCGCGGCCTCCGCCAGCGCCTGCAGGCCGGCCATGCCGCCGATTTCGGGATTGACGACGGTGGGATCGATGACGTCGTAGCCGTGGTTGGACTCCGGCACCGCCGCCAGGATCGGTGACAGGTACAGGTGGGAAATGCCCAATTCGGCCAGGTAGGGGACCTGCTCGACGGCGTCGGCGAACGTGAATGCCCGGCCTTCCGCATCCGCCTTGGGGCCCCGCAGCTGAAGTCGGTAGGTCGAGGTGATGGGGAGTCGGTTCATGGAACCTGGTCACGCGCCTTTCTGTGTCGGTTGCCCGGGTCGTCGGATGTTCGGGTCGCGCCCGGGCGGTCGGTCCCGCCGCACCGACCGGGCCCCGATCGTCCCCGGCCGCCGAAGCGTGGGCTCAGCGGGCGGGGACCCGGGGCCGTCCGGTGCGGCCGCCGGCACCATCGTAGTTGGAATCGGGCCTGCCCTGCCCGGCCGCCAGCAGCACCGCCGCCCGGTGGGTGGCATGGTCGCCCCGGCCCTCCTCGGGCGCGTGGACCGTCAGACGGTCGTCGCCCAGGGTGAACGCCAGCGGGGACACGGGGTCGTCGGCCGCCCGCCAGGACCGCGCCGCCCACAGGTAGGCGCGCGTCAGGTCGGCGTCGGCGGGCATGGCCAGCAGGTGCTCGACGGAGGCGGGGAAGTACACGGGCCGGGCGGCGAAGAGCCGACGCAGGTGGCCGTCGAGTTCGAGGAGGGAACTGACTTCGGCCAGCCAGCCGGTTGGGCGGGCGGCGGGGGAGCCGATCTGGATGCCCCGGCTCAGGTCGGATTCGTCGGCGCCGGTCACCGCGGCGGCGGGCCGGGCGGTGAGGTGGAGTTTGCCGTGGGCGATGTGGCGTTCCATCAGCACGCGGGCCGCCGCCTCGACGCAGTATCCGGGTTCGGTGACGACGCCGACCAACCCGCCGCCCGCGTCGCGCCAATCGACGTCTGCGGGGGCGGTGGTCAACCAGGTTGCGGGGCGAAGTTCGGGAACGGGCCTGTGCACGTGAAGACCTCCTGCAAGGGGGACGATGTCACGTGTTTGGACGCGCCGCAGCGCGGAACGGTTCCGTTTATTTTTCGCGGGGGTGATTCCGGGGGAGGCCGCCGTCGTCGGCGTCGCCCGGGCGCCGTCGTCGGCGTCGCCCGGGCGCCGTCCGGGCGTCGTCTAGAAGGGCGGTTCCTCCTCGAGGCCGAGGACGGTGAAAAGCTGCTTCTCGTCCCAGATCTCGATGTTCTGGCCCTGTTCCTTGTATTCGCGGGCCTTCTTTTCCTTGGAGGTCATCGAATCCCACGGGCCGGCGACGAGGATGGTGGTCTTCTTGGTCACGCCCTTGTTGATGTCGGCGCCCGCGTCGGCGATGAGCTCCCACAGCCGGCCCTTGTCGTAGGGCGCGAAATCGCCGGTGAGCGTCACCCGCTGCCCGTAGAGCAATCCGTTCGGGTCGGCGTCCTCGTTCTTGGCGGGGATGACGTCGGGGGCCTTGACGGCATCCCACTTCGCCCGGCGGTCCCGGGCGGCGCCGCCGGAGCGTCCCCGGCTTCCCGCGTGACGACGGCCCGCCCCCGCGCCACCGACCTGGGACCGCCCCGTGGTCCGCATCGGCACCAGGCGCGTGCCGAAGAGCATCCCCATTTCCATGCCCAGGTTCTCCGTGTACTTCACGGGGTTGAGCGTCGGTTCGTCGCCGGGGTGTTCCCGCATGAGCCACAGTGCGACTTCGGCGCACGCGACGGCGTCGTCGCAAGCGTCGTGATGCGCGAAGTCGGCGGCTCCGGCCTCGCGGGCCAACGTCGTCAAGCGGTAATTCTCCACCTGCAGCCCCACGCGCCGCGCCCACTCGTACGTGCAGGCGTAGGCGACGTCGGGGACGTCGATGCCCGCGGCCGCGCATCCGCGCTTCAGGGCCGTGAAATCGAACTTGGCGTTGTGGGCGACCACCGGCGTGCCGTCGACGAGGCGACCGAACTCCTCGGCGCGTTCGGAGAAGGTCGGCGCGGCGACCACATCGGCGGGCGTGATGCCGTGAACGGCGATGTTGGCCTCGTCGAAGTCCTCAAGGCCGGCCGGTGGCTTGCACGGCCACGAGTACGTGGCGGTGACCTTCCCGTCGCGCACGGCGGCGAGGCCGAACTGGATGACCGAGCCCTCGTCGGCGTTGGCGGTCTCGACGTCGAAGGCGAAGAAATCCGGGTCGGGGATGTCCCCGCCGAGCTTCGGCGCCGGGACGCCGGGGGAGTCGGTGGAACCGGTGGAGGCGGTGGCGTCGGTGGAGTTCGAGGCGCCGGTTGCCGCGACGGTGGCCGGCGCGACACCGGAGGCATCGTCGACGACGACCGCGTACTCGGAACCCTCGATCGCGCCGGCATCGAGATCCGGTCCGGCGCCGAACACGTCCATCAGAGCGCGCGCAGCCGCCAGAGTCGACGGCATCACCCGGGCGGAGGGCAGGTCGCCGCCGAAATCGATGCGGCCCGGGAGGATGCGCCCCGGTTCGGTCAGCGACGCCCCGCCGGCGGCGTCGGAAAGCGAAGCCGTGGCGCCGGAAACGTCGGTGCTGCGCGTCCGGGCGATGCGATGCACCGAAACGGTGGCCGGCGAACCCGGAGTGACGCGGACGACCGCGCCGGAGAGTCGGAAGTCGAGAACCTGCATGCCCACGAGCCTAGCGGCCGCCGCGGCCTGATCCCGCCGCCGCCGGAGGTGTGACGGGGGTAACGGTGTTGCACGTGTGTGATCCATGACTCACTATGGTTTGCGGAAGAAACGTTCACACATTTTCCGACCCTCAAATGTCCGTTCGGCAAGCGGGGTGTTCCGGGGTTACCCTGTTCACCGTCGCGAGCGACCGGGCACCCATCCGGCCATCGCAACCTCGGGAATATCCGAGCAACCTCGAGAAGAAAATCGACTGATCACCAGCCACGATCCCGCAAGGAGAGCACGCATGACCAACGCAGTCTCCACTCACCCCGGCACCATCCTGGACGAGCGTTTCCTCGAGCCCCGCGGCCTGAGCATCTACCGCCTGGCCGTCGCCATCGACGTGCCCAGCTCGACCCTCGAGCGATTCCGTTCCGGCCGCACGAACCTGACCGACGACCTCGCCCGCCGCCTGGGCGACTACTTCGGCACCGGCGCCGACTACTGGCACGAGCAGGCCGCCTAAACCGGTCCGGCCCCGAAGCCCGACAACCGAAGAAGACGAACACGCACCCGGGAGCGGAAGCAAAGAACTAACTCCGGTGCGAAACCGAAGAAGACGAACACCGGAGACGATCCGAAGCAGACCAACTCCGGAGTCGAGTCGAAGCAGACGAACTCCGACGACGAGAAGAGCCGAGCGGCGCACCCCGTGAAGGGATGCGTCGCTTCATGATTTTCGGGCGCGCCGTGGAGGAGGGGGTCCGCCGTGCTGCCGCACTCGCCTTCAGGACGCCCCTCCGCGCCTTCTGGCCGGCTCGGTTGACCGCAGTAGGCGCCTTCTGGCCGGCTCGGACCCAAACCACGGGGTCCAAACCACGGGGTCACCCAGGAACAGCCGTCCATCGACCACCTCATCCCTAAACCACGGGGTCCAAACCACGGGGTCGGTCGTTTTTCGGCTCCAAGCCACGGGGTCGCCATCGATCCCGTGGTTTAGACCCCGTGGTTTGGAGTGAGGGGGGTGGTCCCCGTGTTTTGGATCCCGTGGTTTGGGGGCTCTTCAGGATTTAGAGTGCGTTGATCTT
>NZ_KV787163.1:0-50632 GCF_001807025.1 Corynebacterium sp. HMSC11E11
CAGCAAGAGAAGAACTTACCACACCCGGAATCTGCCGCGCAAACGGCTCGAACCAGAATGTTTCTCGCTCTTCCCCCAGCCAGTGACCCGATCACCTTGCGGTGTCGGTCGCGCTGACCACCAGAACATTACACACGCCGCGCCGAACAAAGCAAAACGCCAGGTCACTCCGCAGTTCGGCGCTACCGCACGCGCTCGATGTCGGCGCCGAGCGAATTGAGCGTCTCCACGAACGTCGGGTAGCCGCGATCGATGTGATAGACGTCGTGGACCTCCGTGACGTCGCCGGGCTCGGTGCACAATCCCGCCAGCACCAATCCGGCGCCGGCGCGAATGTCCGACGACCACACGGGAGCCGAACTCAGACGCTCCTTGCCGCGGATCATCACGTGGTGGCCGTCGACGGTCGCGTCGGTGCCCAGGCGAATCATCTCGTCGACGAACCGGAAACGGGACTCGAAGACGTTCTCGGTGAGCACGCTGACGCCCTCGCTCACCGCCGCCAACGCAATGGCCATGGGCTGCAGGTCCGTGGGGAACCCCGGGAACGGCAGGGTCTGGTAATTCACGGCCTTCGCCCGGCCCTCCATGCGCACGCGGAATCCCGACCCGTAGGTCTCCACCTGCGCCCCGGCGTTCTTCAACTTCTCCAGGGCCAGATGCAGGTGAGCCGGGCTGATGCCGCCGACGGTGACGTCGCCGCCGGTCATCGCCGCCGCGTACGCCCACGTGCCTGCGACGATGCGGTCGCCGACGACCTCATGCTGCGTCGGGGTCAGCTTCTCCACCCCATCGACGGTGATGGTGTTCGAACCGGCGCCCCGGATGCGGGCGCCCATGGCCACGAGCATGTCGCACAGGTCGACGATCTCCGGCTCTCGCGCCGCGTTGTCCAGCACCGTGCGCCCCTTCGCGAGCACGGCGGCGGTGAGGATGTTCTCCGTGGCACCGACCGACGGGAAGTCCAACGAAATGTGCCCGCCGGTGAGCCCATCGGCCTCGGCCACGACGCACCCGTGGTTGATGTACGTCCGGGCGCCGAGCTTCTCCAGACCCGACTGATGCATGTCCAACGGCCGCGAACCGATGGCGTCACCGCCGGGCAGGGCGACGATGGCCTTGCGGCACCGCGCGGTCAGCGGGCCGAGCACGCACACAGACGCGCGGAACTGGCGCACCGCGTCGAAGTCCGCCTGCGGCGACAGCTCGGCTGGAGTGTCGATGCGCACGACGTCGCCCTCGCGCTCGACGGTGCACCCGAGCCCCTCGAGGACCTTCTGCATGAGCGGCACGTCGTCGATGGCCGGGCAGTTTGTCAGCACCGTGGTGCCCTCCGCCAACAGCGCCGCACCCATCAACTTGAGCACGGAGTTCTTCGCGCCGGACACGCGGACCTGTCCGCTCAGCCGCGCGCCGCCCTTGACCAGGAATCGTTCATTCGCCACGGCCCCCACGAAACCACACTTTCGCCGTCGCCGCCGCGACTTCCCCCGCGGCCGCCGCTCCTTCTCCCACCACCGCCGCAAGCGCCGCCTAGAGTGGGGCCATGTCCGTTCACCTGACCCGCATTTACACCCGCACGGGCGACGACGGCACCACGGGCCTGTCCGATTTCAGCCGCGTCCCCAAAGACGACCCGCGCCTGGAGGCGTACGCCGATTGCGACGAAGCCAACGCGGCCATCGGCCAGGTCCTGGCGCTCGGCGAACCGTCCGAGGACATCGCCGCGGTGCTGCGCCACATCCAAAACGACCTTTTCGACGCCGGCGCCGACTTGGCCACCCCGATCGAAGCCGACCCGGAGTACCCGCCGCTGCGCATCACGGAGGACTACGTCACCCAGCTGGAGCGGTGGTGCGATTCCTTCAACGAGGACCTGCCGTCGCTGAAGTCCTTCATCCTCCCGGGCGGCACGAAGGCCGGCGCGCTGCTGCATTCGGCGCGCGTCGTCGCCCGCCGGGCGGAGCGCAGGGCCTGGACCGCGGTGCGCGAATTCCCGGACACCACGTCGCCATGGCCGGCGAAATACCTCAACCGGCTGTCCGACCTGCTGTTCATCCTCTCCCGCGTCGCCAACGACGGCGATGACGTGCTGTGGGTGCCGGGCGGCGAACGCGGATCCGACTCCTCCACCCAAGGCAACGACGACGCGTGACGGCGGCCCGGCCCCCACGCCGACCCGTCGTCACGCGAAACACGCTGCGCGAAACCGCGCCCGCCGTCAGGGCAGGGCGCCGATGCGACGCGCGGCGTTGACGGCTTCATAGCGGGTGTGGGCGCCGAGCTTGCGCATCACCGACCGCAGGTAGGACTTCACGGTCTCGGCGCCGATGCCCATCTCCTCCGCCGCCTCGACGTTGGTGTGGCCCAACGCCACGCAGGCCAGGACGTCGAGCTCACGGGCCGACAGCTTCGTGGTCTGCTTCACCCGCACGGGCGTGACCATCTGGTCGCACAGTTCCTCGAGCTCCTGGCGCAGCTTCTCGTCGTCGACGCGGTTGGCCAGCATGCGCAGCTTCGAATGGGTGGAGCGCACCTGCTCCCACTCCGCGCCGTTCATGACGCGGCCGCCCTTGCCGCCGGAGGCTCGGTCCATGTTGCGGCACGCGTCGGCCACCGACAGATCCTGCTCCAGGCAGCGGGCGGTCATGGTGACCTCCTCGAGCACCTTGTCGCCCAGCCGCACCGACGAATGCACGCCCGCGTACAGCACGCCGCGCACCTGACGGGCCACGATGACCGGCACCGCGACGAGGGAATGCAGGCCCTCGTCCTTGATGTTCTGGTCGTACTCGTGGGTGATCACCTTCGCCCGGAGGTAGTCGCTGACACCGACGGGCCGGCGGGTCGACATCACCCGGCCGCCGACGCCGGCACCGGATTCGACGATGAGGTTGTGCAACGCCGGGGTGCGCAGCCCCACCCAGTGGCTGATCTGCATCTTTCCGCCGTCGATCACGTCGGCGTACATGGTCACCGGGATCCCGGTCGCGTTCTTCAGGGTGACCAGAGACGACTTGACTACCTCGTCGTCGTCCAGAATTCGGTGGGGATCCATGAACGTGCCTCCTGCTGCCCTACCTGCCGCCCACCGCCAGGTGGCCCCGAGCGGGGGGCGCATTTCCGTACACCGGAAACTATACCCTCCAAAAGGGTGCCCCTGCATTGCGGCGATCCTCACAATTTTGGCGGATATCCCACCCCCGCGATACGGAAATATCTCCATTCGCGTTCCCGGGGTGACCGTCGCGGGCCCGTTTCCCACCCCCGGGGCATGCGGGGCGACCGGCGGAAACGGGGCGGGACCGGTCGTCGTCAAGCACATCCTGCTTGACGACGGCCGGCCCCGTACGACTTCGTCCCGGACTACCCGAGGCCGCCGATCAGCGCTCCCACTCGGGCTTGCGCTTGTCCGCGAAGGCGTTCATGCCCTCGTACTTGTCGGCGGTGGAGAACAGCGAGTAGAACACGCGGCGCTCGTAGTGGATGCCCTCGGTCAGCGTGGTCTCCAGCGCGCGGTCAACGGCGTCGGTGGCGATGTAGGACGCGGTCAGCGGCATGTTCGCCACCTTCTCCGCGATCTTCGCGACCTCCTCGGCGAAGCCCTCCAACGGCAGGATGCGCGACACCAGGCCCGAACGCTCGGCTTCCTCCGCGTCCATCATGCGGCCGGTGAGCACCAGATCCATGGCCTTGTACTTGCCCACGGCCTTGGTCAGGCGCTGCGAACCGCCCATGCCGGGGATGACGCCCAGGGTGATCTCCGGCTGACCGAACTTGGCGTTGTCCGCGGCCAGGATGATGTCGCCCATCATCGCCAGCTCGCAGCCGCCGCCCAGCGCGTAGCCGGACACCGCGGAAATGATCGGCGTGCGCACGCGGGACAGGCGATCCCAGCCGCCGAAAAGGTCGTCCAGGTAGACGTCCTTGTACGAAAGGTCCTTCATCTCCTTGATGTCGGCGCCGGCGGCGAAAGCCTTCTCGGAGCCGATGATCACGATGGCGCCGATGCCGTGGTCGCGGTCGAAGCCCTCCACCGCGTCGGCCAGCTCGTTCATCACCGTCGTGTTCAGCGCGTTGAGCGCCTTCGGGCGGTTCAGCGTGATCGTGGCCACGCGCCCCTCGACGGAGGTCAGGATGGTTTCGTAGGTGCCTTCGGACATTGGTTTTTCTAGTTCCTTTCGTCGGAGGCCGCGCCATCGGCCCGGGTCTGTTCAATGATGGCAGAAAAGTCCAGGCCGCCGTTGCCGTCCGCCAGGAATCGCGAGTAGAGCTCGCGGGCCAGCCGCCCCATCGGCGCCGAGGTGCCGGCGGTGTCCAGGGCGTGCTCGGCCAGGCCGAGGTCCTTGTCCATCAGGGCGGTGGCGAAGCCCGGCTTGAAACCGTTGTTCGCCGGCGACGTCGGCACCGGACCCGGAACCGGGCAGTTGACCGTCAACGCCCAGCAGGCGCCGGTGGAGTTGGAGACGACCTCGTGGAACGCCTCCGGGGTCAGGCCCAGCTTATCGCCGAGCAACATCGCCTCGCCGATGGCAATCTGTTCGACGGCCAGGACCATGTTGTTGCACACCTTCGCGGCTTGACCGGCGCCGGAGTCGCCGCAGTGCACGATGGAACGGCCCATGTGCTCGAGGACCGGGCGGGCGCGCTCGACGTCGGCCTCGTCGCCGCCGACCATGAAGGCCAACGTGCCCGCCGCCGCGCCCGAGATTCCCCCGGACACCGGGGCGTCGACGTGCCGGTGGCCGGCCGCCGCGACGCGGGCGGACAGCTCCCGGGCGTCGTCGACGGCGATCGTCGACGAATCGATGAACAGCGCCCCGGCCGGCGTGACCGGCAGCAGCTCGTCGTAGACGGCGCCGACGATCTTCCCGTTCGGCAGCATCGTCACCACGGCGTCGGCCGCCGCAACCGCGTCGACGGCGGATTCGTGGACGGTCACGCCTCCGTCGGCGGCGGTCTGGCGCGCCTCCGGCGACGGATCGGAGCCATGGACGTCAAGGCCCGCCTTGGCCAGGTTCACGGCCATCGGGCCGCCCATGTTGCCCAGGCCGATGACGGCCACGGTGCGGATGTCGGTGGTGCTCATCTGGATTCTCGCTCCTCGTGTGTGGGGGTGGGTCGTCGTCAAGCAATCGGTGCCGCAACGGAGCCGACCCGGACCGACCGGAGTCGGCGGGGCCGGCGGGGCCGGCGGGGCCGGAAGATCTGAAGGGTCTAGAAGGTCAGCGCGCCCTTGGCGGCGGCGCGACCGAGCATCATGCGCATGATTTCGTTGGTGCCCTCGAGGATCCGCATGACGCGCAGATCGCGGACGATGCGCTCGACGTCGTACTCCTCCAGGTAGCCGTAGCCGCCGTGCAACTGCAGGGCCTCGTCGGCGACGTGGAAACACGTCTCGGTGACGTGCAGCTTCGCCATCGCGCACGCCTCCGGGTACCCCGGGGCCTTCGTGTCCAGCGCATTGGCCGCATGCGACAGCATCAGACGCGACGACTGCAGGCCCGCTGCCATGTCGGCGATGCGGTGGCGCAGCGCATCATTGTCGATGAGCGTGCCGCCGAACGCCTTGCGGTCCCGCAGGTAGGACACCGCGCGGCCGAAGGCGAACTCCGCGCCGCCCAACGCACAGGCCGCGATGTTGATGCGGCCGCCGTTGAGACCCCGCATCGCCATGGTGAAGCCCTTGCCCAGGCCCCCCTCGCCGCCGATGAGGCGGTCGGCCGGGATGCGCACCCCGTCGAACATGACCTGCGCGGTCGGCTGATTGCGCCAGCCCATCTTCTTCTCGTTCGGGCCGAAGGACAGGCCCGGGGTGCCCTTGTCCACCAGGAACGCCGAGATGCCCTTCGCGCCCTCGGCGCCCGTGCGGGCCATGACCAGGTAGACGTCCGAGGCGCCGGCACCGGAGATGAACTGCTTCACGCCGTCGAGCACCCACTCGTCGCCGTCCTTGACCGCGCGCGTCGACAGCGACGCCGCATCGGAACCGGCGTCGGGCTCGGTGAGGCAGTACGAACCCAAAACCTCCATCGACGCCAACCGCGGAACGAACTCCGCGCGCTGCTCCTCGGTGCCGAACTCGTCGACCATCCACGTCACCATGTTGTGGATCGACAGGAACGCCGACGTCACCGGGCAGCCGCGGGCGATGCGGTTGAACACCACCACGCCGTCGGAACGGGTCAGCCCCGTGCCTCCGTGGTCCTCGGAGCAGTAGAGGGCGCCGACGCCGAGCTCGGCCAGGCCGCGCATCTCGTCGACGGGGAAATGGTGGTTCGCGTCCCACTCGGCGGCGTACGGCGCAATGTGCTTGGCCACGTACGCGTCGATGGTGTCGGCGAGCATCTTCTGGTCTTCGGTGATCCAGGTCATGGGTGCCTTCCTGATCTTCCTTCGATTCCGGCGGGTGCCGTGATTCCGGCGGGTGCTTCGGTTCCTGCGGGCGGTTCCGGCGGTCAGGCGCCCAGGACCGGCATGTTGAAGGACGCGCCCTCGCGCGGGCCCTTCGGCCAGGTGGTGGTGATGGTCTTGGTGCGGGTGTAGAAGCGGAAGGCGTCCGGGCCGTGCTGGTTGAGGTCGCCGAATCCGGACCGCTTCCAGCCGCCGAAGGTGTGGAAGGCCACCGGGACCGGGATCGGGACGTTGACGCCGACCATGCCGACCTCGACGCGGGAGGCGAAGTCGCGGGCGGCGTCACCGTCGCGGGTGAAGATGGCCACGCCGTTGCCGTACTCGTGCTCGTTCGGCAGGGCCAGGGCCTCCTCGTAGTCCTTGGCGCGGGCGATGCACAGCACGGGGCCGAAGATCTCCTCATCGTAGCAGCGCATGCCGGGCTTGACGTCGTCGATGAGCGACGGGCCGATGAACAGGCCGTCGGCGAGCGACTCCCCCTCGAACTCGGCGTCGGTGGCGCCGGACTCGCGGCCGTCGATGACGACGGTGGCGCCCTCGGACTCGGCGGAGCCGACGATGTCGCGGACGCGCTCGAGCGCCTGCGGGGTGATCAGCGGACCGTAGGAGGCGTCCGGGTCGAGGGAGTGGCCGACCTTGAGCTCCTTGATGCGCTCGACGAGGGCGTCGCGCAGGGCGTCGGCGACCTCGTCACCGATCGGCACGGCGACGGAGATGGCCATGCACCGCTCGCCGGCGGAGCCGTACGCTGCGCCGATGAGCGCATCGACGACGCGGTCGAGGTCGGCGTCCGGCATGATGATCATGTGGTTCTTCGCGCCGCCGAAGCACTGGGCGCGCTTGCCCAGCTTCGCGGAGGTGACGTAGACGTGCTCGGCGACGGGGGTCGAGCCGACGAAGCCGATGGCCTTGACGTCGGGGTGCTCCAGCAGACCGTTGACGGCGTCGTGGGCGCCGTGGACGACGTTGAGCACGCCGGCCGGGCCGCCGGCCTCGAGGAAGAGCTTGGCCAGGGTGACCGGCACGGACGGGTCCTGCTCGGAGGGCTTGAGCACGAAGGCGTTGCCGGCGGCGAGGGCGGGGCCGGCCTTCCACAGCGGGATCATGGCCGGGAAGTTGAACGGGGTGATGCCGGCGACCACGCCGAGGGGCTGGCGGACGGAGTGGACGTCGACGCCGGTGCCGACGGACTCGGAGAACTCGCCCTTGAGCAGGTGCGGGGCGCCGAGGGAGAACTCGACGACTTCGAGGCCGCGCTGCAGGTCGCCGTGGGCGTCGGCGAAGGTCTTGCCGTGCTCGAGCGAAAGGTCGCGGGCGATGTCGTCGGCGTTGGCGCGGATGAGGCGGATCCACTCGTTGAGGACGCGGGTGCGCTTCAGCGGGCTCCACGCGCCCCAGTCCTTCTGGGCCTCCTTGGCGTTGGCGACGGCGCGGTCGACGAGTGCGCGGTCGGCCAGTCCGACGGTGCCGCGGACGGCGCCGGTGGAGGGGATGGTGACGTCCATGGTGGCGCCGTCGGCGTGGACTTCTTCGCCGCCGATGATGTGGGGGATGCGGATGGTCATGCCTGTTCTTCCCTTCGCCGCGGGCTTCCGCCCGTCATGTTTTGGTTAACGATCGCTAACCGAAAACGTATGTGACGCGGGTCACGAAATCTAGGAGGAGGTATGGCGCGACCACATTTGGGGGCACCGTGTTAATGTTGCGAATTGACTGTTAACTCTTCGCCTCCCTGCTTGGTGCCCGATTTTACCCCGGCCAACCTTGCTGTACGACGACCACCTGGCAGACCTTCGCCACCCGAGTTTTCTTTTTGCGAATTTCATCCTAAGGTGACCTGCGCAACTGGTTCCGCCCCCGCGGTTGTCGCGGGATGTCGGACGCAAGAGGGAATCCGGTGAGAATCCGGAGCTGTCCCGCAGCGGTATGCCGGAACGAAAGCCGTCAAAGGCACTGGGGTCGATGCCCCGGGAAGCGACGGCCGGTAGGCCCCGCCCACTTGGGCGCACGCCGGCGAGCCCGAATACCTGCCCGTTGTGCCGGCTCATCCGATCCGGCTCACCGAGGGCGCTCGTGGACTGGCGCGACGTGGCGTAAACCGACGGGCGAGTCTCCCCGTCGGTGGCTTCGGCGCAGGTTCAGGTGCGACCCCGGTCTTTCTTGACGAGGATCGAGGAGATCACCCCCATGACCACACGTTCGACCCGGGCGGGCCAACGCCCGCCGTTCACCGCGACGGTGCCGGGCTTCCCGCGCATCGGCGCCCACCGGGAGCTGAAGAAGGCCATCGAGGCCTATTGGCGCGACCCGGCCCTGGCACCGGACCTGGCCGACACCGCCGCCACGTTGATCGATCGCCGCCTCACGCGCGCGACCGCGACCGGCCTGGATTCGGTGCCCGTCGGCACGTTTTCCCACTATGACCAGATGCTCGACGTCGCCGCGATGGTGGGCGCCCTGCCCGCGCGCGTCGACGACATCGCCGACCATGAGCCCGGTTCCGGGTCCGACCCCGAACGTGACCCCTCCGCCGACGACCTGCTTCCGACGTGGCTGGACCGCTATTTCGCCGCCGCCCGCGGCGCGGAGGGGATTGCGCCGTTGGAGATGACCAAGTGGTTCGACACGAACTACCACCACCTGGTCCCGGAGCTCGATCCGGCCCGACCCTTCGCCGCCGACCCGTCGTTCCTGGTGGCGCAGTTGCGCCGGGCCCGCCGCCATCATGCGCCGGCGCGGGCGGTGCTCATCGGCCCCGTGACGTTCCTGGCCCTGTCGAAGATGGCCGACGGCACCGTCGGCGCGCCGTTGGACCGCCTGCCCGAACTCGTGGACGCGTACCGCGACATCGTCGATGCCGTCGCCGACGAGGGCGTGGAGTGGATCCAGTTCGACGAACCGGCCCTCAACACCGGGCATCTGCCGACGGGCCGCGACGGCGAGGTGTCGGAGCAGTGGCGCCGCCTGGTCGTCCATGCCCACGTCCGGGGCGTGCGCGTGCTGGCGCAGACGTATTTCACCGACGCCCAGCGAACGGTGGACCTTCTCTCCGGCACCGGCGTCGACGCCGTCGGCGTGGATTACGTCGCGGGAGCCGCCCCGGATCTGTCCGCCCTGCCGACGTCGACGCTGGTCGTCGCGGGCGTCGTGGACGGCCGCAACGTGTGGCGCACGGATTGCGCCCGGGCCCTGGGCACGCTCGCCGAGGTCGCGCAGTCGCACCCGGTCGCGGTGTCCACGTCCTGCTCGCTGCTGCACGTGCCCCATTCGTTGGCCGCCGAGCCGTCGCTGGCCGATGAACCGGAGTTGCGGGCCCGCCTGGCGTTCGGCGAGGAGAAGATCATCGAGGTCGTCTCACTCGCCCGCGCCCTGCACCACCCGAACTGCGAGCGCATCCGCCGCAACGGGATCCTCGCCGACGCGGAGACCGCCGCGAACGAGGAGCAGGCCGAGCAGGCCGAGCAGACCGGGCGAGCCGGGCGAGCCGGGCAGCCCGATTCGGACGCACCCGCGGCAGGCGTGGAGCACCGTGTGCCCCGACGCAAGGGCGGGGTCCACGACCGGGCCCCGTTCCCGGAGCGCCGGGAGGCCCAGCGCCGGCGCCTGGACCTGCCGCCGCTGCCCACGTCGACGATCGGTTCCTTCCCGCAGACGCCGCAGGTCCGTGCGGCCCGGGCGGCGTTCGCACGGGGCGAGTCGTCGGCGCCCGCCTACGAGGCCGCGATGGTCCGGGAGATCCTGCACGTCATCGACGAACAGGAGAAGCTGGGGCTGGACGTGCTGGTGCACGGCGAGCCGGAGCGCAACGACATGGTGCAGTACTTCGCCGAGCAGCTCGACGGGTTCCACTGCACGTCGAACGCGTGGGTGCAGTCCTACGGCACCCGATGCGTGCGTCCCCCGATCCTCCACGGCGACGTCTCACGCCCCGAGCCGATGACGGTGCGTTGGTTCCGCGCGGCGCAGGACATGACGGAGCGGCCGGTCAAGGGCATGCTCACCGGCCCGGTGACCATGTTGGCCTGGTCCTTCGTCCGCGATGACCAGCCCCTGGCGGACACCGCGCATCAGGTGGCGCTGGCCATCCGCGCCGAGTGCGAGGACCTGGAGGCGGCGGGCGCGCGGGTGATCCAGGTCGACGAGGCCGCGATCCGCGAGCTGTTGCCCCTGCGCCCGGAGGACCGCGCCGCCTACGCGGAGTGGTCGGTGGAGGCGTTCCGCACCGCCACCGGCGGGTTGGCGGACCACGTCCAGCTGCACACGCACATGTGCTACTCGGATTTCGAGTCGATCCTCGATCTGATCCGGGACATGGACGCCGACGTCACCACGATCGAGGCGGCCCGCGCCGGCTTCGAGCTCGTCGACGCCATCGCCGCCTCCGATTTCGACCTGCCCGTGGGCCCCGGCGTGTGGGACATCCATTCGCCGCGCGTACCGGGCGTGGACGAGGTCACGGCGCGCATCGACCACGCCTCCCGCGCCCTCGGCCCCGACCGGGTGTGGGTGGTTCCCGACTGCGGGTTGAAGACCCGCGGTTGGCCCGAGACCAGGGCGTCGTTGGACGCTCTCGTGAAAGCCGCCCGGAAGGTCCGGGCGTCGCTGTAGCAGTCGGGTCGACGGGCCTCCTACCGTCGGCCGCATGCTGCGGCGATGAATGAAAGACCGCTCCCCCGCGCGCGTTCCGGCAGTCCGCGCGCGGGTGGAGCGGTTCTTTTCGCTTGACGACGCCCACCTGGGGCGTCATCGGCCCAGCAGGTCCTCCGGGCCGCGGATGGTGGCGGGGTCGCGTCCCAGCGCCCTGGCCACCACCGGCGCCCAGGGCAGGGACAGTCGCGCCCGCGTCACCAGATCGGCGTCGACGAGGACGTCGGCGGCGTCTCCGGTGACCGCCGACCCGTCGACGAGGACGGCGGCGCGGGCGGCGAAGGCCCAGGCGACGTCGATGTCGTGGGTGGCCATCACCACGGCCACGCCCCGATCGTGGAGCGCGCCGAGGGTGTCCAGCAGAGTGCGCGTCGCCGCCGGGTCGAGTCCCGCGGTGGGCTCGTCGAGAAGCAGGACGTCGGGCCGCATGGCCAGCGCACCCGCCAACGCGACCCGCTTGCGCTGCCCGTAGGACAACTGGTGCGGCACACGGTCGGCGAGATCGGTGATCTCGGCGGCGGCCATGGCCTCGGCGACGCGCACGCGCACCTCGTCGTCCGGCAACCCCTGATTGACGGGGCCGTAGGAAACGTCGGCGGCGACGGAGGTGGCGAACAACTGATCGTCGGGATCCTGCAGCACCAGCTGGACCCGCTGCCGCAGATGATTGCGGCCGCGGCGGGAATAGGAAAACGGCGAACCGTCGAAGTCGAGCCGCCCTGCGGACGGCCGGATCGCACCGGCCAACAAGCGGAGCAACGTCGACTTGCCGGAACCGTTCGCCCCCAGCAGCGCCATGCGCTCCCCGGCGAAGATCTCCAGGTCGACGTCGTCAAGCACGCGCACACCGGGATGCCGGAACCCGACGCCGCGCGCGGCGAGAATGCTCACGGCAACCACCCCCGCACCGCGGCCGTGACCGCCGTGACGACGACGAGCACCACGACCGATGCGACCAGGAACCGGGCGTCGCGCGGGCGGTCGACGACCATGACCCCCGCGGCACCCGGCTCGGCGCGCAACTCCAGGCCCTCGCCGAGACGGCGGGCCCGCTCGAACGACAAGACGAACAGATTCGCCGACTGCGCCGCCACGCCCGTGAGCAACCCGCGCCGCGTGACGTGGCCCAGGCGCTGGGCCTGCGCCTCATGCATCATCTTCGCCGTGCCCGCCAACGAGCCGACCATCCGATAGATGAGCTCGGCCAAATACGTCAACGTGCGCGGAATGCCCGACCGATTCAACCAGGCGAGCACCTCCGACAACGGCGTGGTCACCGTGAACAACATCGTGCAGCCGATCGCCGCCGTCGCCCGCGCGACGACTTCCGCCGCGCGCTGCGGCCCCGTCGGCGACCAGACCAGTCCGTCCAGCGTGATGGTGAACAACAACGGCAGAATGCCCACCGCGACGAACGCGGCGGGAGCGGACCACAGGGTCAGGAACAACCCCGCCGGCACCCTCGCGATGACGGCCGCGACCGCCACCGCGACGATGATCAGCACGGCCGCCGGCCACGGGGGCAACGAAATGGCCAGCAACAGCAGGCCACCGCACAACAGGGCCTTCTCGCCGACGTTGCGCCGCGCCCACCGATTGCGGGCCGCGGCGGTTTCGAGGGCGTTCACGCTACGAGGACTCCCGCTCCTTGCTGCGGCCACGGTAGAAGCCCAGCGCGTAACCGAGCACGCCGCCGCCCAGGCCGGCCTGCAGCGCGAAGAGACCGGACTCGACCTCGCCCGGCAGCTCGTCGACGACCGGCTCGAACCACGGCTCGTAGTCCGGGTTGCTCTCCTCGATGAGCTCGGTGGCGGCACCGTCCGCGCCGCCGAAGGGCTCCTCCTCGGGATCGCCCAGGTTGAAGAACATGGGGAACACCGCGATGACGACGGCCAGGACGATGAGGCCGATGGTCACCCCCGCACCGGAGCGCTTCGGGGGCGTGTGGGTCTGATTCGAGGCGGTCATCGCACGGTCTCCTTCTCGTCGGCGTCGGCGGGGGCGGTCAGGCGCTCGTCATGGGCGACCGCGTCGGCGATCGCGACGTCGGAAAGCTCGTTCTTCTTGAGCACGCCCAGGGAGAACAGCTCCTTCTCCGCGACGGTGCGCAGGGCCTTGACCACCAGCACCGTCAGCAGCGCCTCGATGACGGCCAGCGGGATCTGGGTGACGGCGAACAGCGACAGGAACGTCGCCAGCGCACCGCCGAACCCGCCCGGATCCGCCGGGTGCGCCAACGCCAGCTGCGTGGCCGTGACCACGTAGGTGGACAGATCCGCCAGGAACGCCGCGACGAACACCGAGGGCAGCAAACCGCCGCCCAAACGCCTGGTCAGGACGTACCCGCCCCACGCGACCCACGGGCCGACGATGCCCATGGAGAACACGTTCGCGCCGAGCGTGGTGATGCCGCCGTGGGCCAGCAGCAACGACTGGAAGAGAAGAACGATGGAGGCCAATACGGCCATGATGGGCGGCCTGAACATCACCGTGCCCAGGCCCGTGCCCGTGGGGTGCGACGTCGAGCCGGTCACCGACGGGATCTTCAGGGCCGACAGCACGAACGTGAACGCGCCGGCGGCGCCGAGGAGCAAACCGGTGCCCGGCTTCTCCTTGAGCAGCTTGTTGACTCGCCACGCACCGTGGACGACGAACGGCGCCGCGGCCACCGTCCACCCCACCGCATGGCCGACGGGCAAAAAGCCCTCTGCGATATGCATGTGAATTTATCCTCACGCGCCCCCGTCACCTCGCGGGTGGCGCACCGATCCACCCGGCGCCCATCGACGCCGGGGCCGATCCACGGCCGGTCTCCTGGCTGACGGGGCTGCCCCGCGGGACGTGCCGCGAAACATCCGCTCCGACGCCTTCCCGCGCCCCGCCGGTCCTTTGCCATCGGCCGTGCGGAGCCCGGTGGCATGTGCCGGACCGGGGTCACCCCGATCACAGTGGCGAGGGCCGCCGCCCACTTGCAGGGCGTTCCCGTCCACCGCGAATCTGCCTCCCATCCTATGCCCCGCAGCCGACGGCGATGCGGCGCGGGCGGCGACTCTCCCCCTGGTCGCGGGCTTGCAGGTGCCCCCACCCCAAAACTAGACGTACCTGTCTGTACAAAGAGGGCATCGCGGCGTACACTCGCCCACCGACGAAGGAAACGAGAAAGGAACCGACTGGATGACCATCCACGACAACATCACCGACCTGATCGGCGGCACCCCGCTGGTCAAGCTCAACCGCCTCACCGAGGGCCTGCCCGGCACGGTCGTCGCCAAGCTGGAGTTCTACAACCCGGCCAACAGCGTCAAGGACCGCATCGGCAAGGCCATCATCGACGCCGCGGAGGCCTCCGGCGAGCTGAAGCCGGGCGGCACCATCGTCGAGGGCACCTCGGGCAACACGGGCATCGCCCTGGCGCTGGTCGGCGCCGCCCGCGGCTACAAGGTCATCCTCACCATGCCGGACACCATGAGCCAGGAGCGCCGAGTCGTGCTGCGCGCATTCGGCGCCGAGCTGGTGCTGACCCCGGGCGCCGAGGGCATGAAGGGCGCGGTGAACAAGGCCAAGGAGATCGTCGAGAACACCGACAACGCCATCCTGGCCTCCCAGTTCGCCAACCAGGCCAACCCCGAGGTTCACGCCGCCACCACCGGCGAGGAGATCTGGGCCGACACCGACGGCAAGGTCGATTACTTCGTCGCCGGCATCGGCACCGGCGGCACCATCACCGGCGCCGGCCGCACGCTGAAGAAGCACAACCCGGACGTCAAGCTCGTCGCCGTCGAGCCGGCGGATTCCCCGCTGCTCACCGAGGGCAAGGCCGGCCCGCACAAGATCCAGGGCCTGGGCGCCAACTTCGTCCCGGAGATCCTCGACCGGGACCTGCTCGACGAGGTCCTCACCTCCACCAACGAAGATGCCATCGCCACCTCCCGCGAGCTGGCGAAGCAGGAGGGCATCCTCGGCGGCATCTCGGCCGGCGCCAACGTCAAGGCCGCCCTCGAGATCGCCGCCCGCCCCGAGGCCGAGGGCAAGACCATCGTGGTCATCATCCCGGACTTCGGCGAGCGCTACGTCTCCTCCATCCTGTACCAGGACCTGCGCGACTAAACCCGGACTGCGCCCCCTCCCGCATCCGCCGCCGACGCTCCCTCATACCGGGGCGTCGGCGGTGCGCTATGTAAAGTTGGTCACCATGAATTCGTTCCTGAGGATCCTCAAGGAGGACCTGGACAACGCCCGCGCGCACGACCCCGCCGCCCGCGGTGACGTGGAAAACGCCCTGGTCTATTCGGGCCTGCACGCCATTTGGGCGCACCGAGCCGCCCACGCGCTGTGGCAGAAGGGGGGCGCGGCGAAGGGCCTGGCGCGAATCCTGGCCCAGTTCACCCGGTTCCTCACGGGCATCGAGATCCACCCGGGCGCGAAGATCGGCCGCCGGTTCTTCATCGACCACGGCATGGGCGTGGTCATCGGCGAAACCGCCGAGATCGGCGACGGCGTGATGCTGTACCACGGCGTCACCCTGGGCGGCCGCAGCCTGGCGAAGGTCAAGCGGCACCCGACGTTGGAGGACAACGTGACGGTCGGCGCCGGCGCGAAGGTGCTGGGCCCTGTCGTCATCGGCGCCGGTTCGGCCATCGGCGCCAACGCGGTGGTCACGCGGGACTGCCCGCCCGATTCCATCGTGGTGGGCATTCCGGGCAAGGCCCGCCCCCGTCAGCCGGAGGAACACCGGCCGCTGCTGGACCCGGCGGAGTACGTCCAGGGCGACGGCGACGGGATCTAGCTGCGGCATCCGACTGCAATTCCGCCGTCGAACCACGAACGGCGCCGACCGGGCGACGACAAAGGGCCGACCCCGCACACCACGGGGTCGGCCCCTTTTTCGGGCTAAACCACGGGGTCGCCACTGCCCCCGTGGTTTGGGCCCCGTGGTGTGGATTGGGTGCGTGGCGGTTACGCGACCAGGTCGGCGTAATCGGGGTTCTTCGCGATGAACCGCTCCACGGCCGAGCACGACGGGATGACGGATCCACCGGTTCGGCGGACGTCGTCAAGCGCGGCCTGGATCAGGGGCTTGGACAGGCCCTGCCCCTGGAACCGCTCGTAGACGACGGTGTGATTGAAATTCAACGCACCTTCGGCGGGCTCGTAGGCCGCGAAACCGGCCTCTTCGCCGTCGACGATGATGACGTAACGACGTCCGGACTCGTCGTGATCGATGGTGTGCGCCATGGTGATTCTCCCTCGGTCGATGATGTTTCCCACCAGGGTACGCACGCCCGGCGGACACCATCGCGCAATCGACGGACGGAACCGTCAGACGGCGCCGTGGTCGACCGCGGCCGGCGGAGTGCCGGGCTGCTCGTCGGCGCGACCGACGGCCACACGACAGGGCACCGACCCCGTGCCATGGGCCCGTTCGGCGGCGACGCCGGAACGCCAGCCGGGACTCACCAGGTCCGCGAGCGATCCCGACAGATCCGCCAGCTCCGCGTGCGACAGACCGGGGACGACGACGGTGATGCGGTGACGCGCCCGCTCCCCCACGTCGGCACCGGGGTTGGCTTCGCGCCACTCGTCCAACATGGACGAACCCTGGGCACCGTCGGGCATGACGTCCTCGTACACACGCGCGCCGGAGCCGGGGACGAACTCCTCGAGCGCTCCGCGAATCGTGTCGGCTGCGGCCACCCGGCCGGGCTCGTCGGTGAAGAGGAAGATGCGGATGACCGACGGCAGCGACTCATCGCCGGACATCGTTCCCGCCGATGCGAATTCGGTACTCATGGACATTGATTTTACCGACGTCGTCCCGCGGCCGAATCGATGAGGGCGGGGTAAGTTCCGCGCCGAAAAAGGCGCGGCGGGGACGACGAAAAACCGGAAGCCCGCCTTTCGGCGGACTCCCGGTCATTCGATTGTGGCCAGAAGCGGGATCGAACCGCTGACCTTCCACTTTTCAGGCGGACGCTCTACCAACTGAGCTATCTGGCCGAACAAACCCTCTGGGGGAATGTCGGCGACCCTGACGGGACTTGAACCCGCGGCCTCCGCCGTGACAGGGCGGCGCGCTAACCAACTGCGCCACAGGGCCTTAATGCCGCACACGAACTCCGTCCGTGCACGAGTTGATACTCTACACAGCCGTTCATCGGGGGCACAAATCCGCAGCTCACAACGAAATTCCACTCATTCGCCACGCCCGTCGCCGACGTCGGCCCCGCCACGCCGCTCCCTTGCCGCGCGATAAAAAAGGAAAGGGGCGAACGTCGCAAAGCAATACCCGCCACCGACGAACACGAAAGGCGGCCACCCACCTGAAATGGATGACCGCCTTCGCCAGAAAAATGGCGACCCTGACGGGACTTGAACCCGCGACCTCCGCCGTGACAGGGCGGCGCGCTAACCAACTGCGCCACAGGGCCTTGTTCTGTTGTGCTCCCATTCGGGGAGTGGTACTCCCTACGGGATTCGAACCCGCGCCGCCGCCTTGAAAGGGCGGTGTCCTAGGCCGCTAGACGAAGGGAGCTCGTCTTCGCGTTGGGCGCGGGGGAACGAACCCCCGCGGCAACGTATGAAACACTAGCCTACGGCACACCACCCGACAAAATCGCAGGTTCGCGCTGCTTTTCGACGGCCCGGCGGCGAGCCCTCGAGCGGCCGATGAGCACGAGATCGAGCAGCAGGAAGCCGATCATCGACATGCCGAGGAGCGGCAGGAACGCGCCGACCGTCGCGGCGAAGACGACCACCCCGGCGACGATGCGCCACGACGGGACATCCGGCAGACCGGGAACCGAAGTGCCGCGCACGGTGGGACGACGCAGCCACCACATGCGGTAACCCAGCACGATGATCGCCGCGATGCCCAGGCCGACGGCGATGACGCGATCGGCCTGCGCGGGTGAGGCCGGCCGACCGGCGCCCGGCGATTCCGGCGGCAGCGTGGCGTCGACCTTCGGCGCCTTCCAGTCCAGCGCGGAAACGACGGCGTCGACGTTCGCGCCGACCCTCTGCGACCACGTGATGCCGGTGGCGGCCAGGCCGAGCATCGCGACGATCAGCCACACGCCGAGAACGGCGTGGAGATTGAGCGACCGTCGACGGCGGCCCGTGTCGCCCGTCGGGGCGGGGGCGGCGCGCCACAGGCGGGTTCGGGTGCCGGGATCACGACGTCGGGCGGCCGACACGCGGCGCCACCACAGGTACAGCCCGCCCAGTGCGAGCACCCACAACCACGAAGCGGCCAGCTCGGCGTAGAGTTCGCCGGGTTCGCCCAGGTGGAGTTGCTGATGCAGACCGGACAGCCACCGGCGCACCGGCAGCTCGCCGAGCCCGGAATAGGTCCGCTCCTCGCCGACGACGGCGGCGGTCGCCGGGTCGACGGTGAGCAGGTCGGCGTAGACGACCTTCTCGATCGTCGGCGCCAGCGCGTAGAACGCACCGGAAATGGCCGCGATCAGCAGGAATGGGCCGACCATCAAACCCGCGTAGAAGTGCAGGCGATGGAGGAAACGCGCGGGCCGGTCGCGGTTGACGCGACGGGCCGTGGGGGTTTCGGACATGGGGTCAAAACTCCTCGGGAAAGACTCGGGGGTGCGACTGGAAGCGTTCGGCCGAACGCTGATTAGTCGAATCCATTCCCCGAGAGTTCCCGGCGATTTATCCCCTCAGGTCAGACCGCGTCCGCGGGCTCCGACTCCGGCGCGGACTCAGACTCCGGCGCGGGCTCCGACTCCGGAGCCGGTGCGCGCAGCCAGCCCTTCCGATCGAACCACACGGAAGCGATCAGGCCGATGGTCACCGCGACGGCCACGGAAATGCCGGCGTAGATCAGCGCGTTGCCGACGCCCGACTCCCACGTGCCGCCGAGGTAGAGCATCGACCGCGAGCCGAGGTAGATCTGGTGCATCGGCGAGATCAGGCCCAGCACCCGGAAGAACTCCGGCACGGCCTCCAGCGGCAGCGTGCCGCCGGCCGACGGCAGCCCCAGGACGATGAACAAGATGAGGTTGACCACCAGACCCGGGTTGCCCAGCAGCGCGTTGATGGCGTGGCTGACCCAGCCGACGGCGAGGATCATCGCGGCGGTGAACCCCCACAGGGCGAACGGTTTGTGCAGGGGCATGCCGACCATCGAGCCGATGACGACGTACAGCGCCGCGACGAGGGCGGCCTGGGTGGCGGACATGCCGAACTTCACCACGAGGGTCGCCAGCCGCGACACGCGATGGTGGTCGTGCCGCACGAATACCGGCCCCCACTCCAGCGAGTGGATGCCCAGGCGGTTGTCGACGATCTGGCCGGTCACCATCGCACCGGTGAAGCCGGCGAGCACGATGAGCAGCGTCCAGTAGAACGCGGACAGGCCGTTGCCGGTGCCGTCGGGAAGCGGGTGGAATTCCTCGAATTTGAAGTCGACCGGGTGCGCCGCGGCGGCCAGGGCGGTGCCGGTCGGCCCCTGCCCTTCCGGTGCGTCCGCGGCTGCGGCTTCGACCTTTTCCAGCAGTTGCTTGCCGACGGCTTCGTCGACCTCCGTGCGAACTTGGAAGCCGACCTCCTTGACGATGGTCGATGCACCCAAGCCGGCCGCGGGGTTGGAGACGATGCGGATGTCCGGGGCGACGACCTCGTTGTCGACCATGGTGCCGATGCCCCAGGCGTTGAGGCGGGAACTGAAGTTCTCGGGGATGACGATCGCGCCGTACAGTTCACCCCGCGACATCTGGTCGATGGCTTCCTGGCCGCTGAGCTGACGCAGGTCGAACTGCTCTTCGTCGATGCCGTCGACGAGGCCTTCGACGACCTGGTCGCCCGCCCTCAACTCGGTGCCGTCGAGGGTGCCGGCGCCGCGGTCGGCGTTGACGATGGCGATCGGGAATTCGTGGAGGTTTTTCTTGGGATTGACGTTGCCGGTGAGGTAGGCGCCGCCGAAGAAGATCGTCAGCAGGGCGACGGCGAGGGTCGGCGCCAACCAGAACGCCAGTGTCCGGCGGGGATCGCGGGTGCTCATCGCGCCACCCCCAATCCGCCGTCGACGCCCCGGACGAGCAGGACCCCGAGGTCGGAGACGAGCTCGTCGAGGGGGCCGCGGTCGTCGTCGCCCGCCCACTGCGCCGCGGTCCACGCGATGGAGGCGGCGATGGCGCGGGCGGCGGTTTCCGGCGCCAGCGGTCCGGCGGCGAGGCTGCCGCCGAGGGTCGGGGCGGCGAGGATCCGGCCCGCCAAGTAGTCGATGGACTGATGGAGGACTTCCTGGCCGCCCGGGCCGGCGAGGACGCGATGCATGAAGTCGACGTGCGGCTCGAGCTTTTCGACGGCGATGCCGATGACCTCGAGGATACGGTCGATGTCGCCGGAGTCGAAGCCGTCGGAGGCCGGATCGATGTCCGCGAACGCCTCGTCCAGGCGGAGAACGGCGGCGTCGGCCCATGCCTCGGCCAGGTCGCCGTAGACGGCGTAGAAGGTGGGCCGGCTGACGCCGGCTTCGTTGACCAGGTCGGTGATCGTGATGTCGACCGGCGCCCGTTCATCCAAGAGCGCGACGGCCGCGGTGCGGAGCTTGTCGCGGGACCGGGACGCCGGTCGCGGTGGATTCTGGATTTTACGCATGTAAGTTTTTTACACCTGTAAACAGCCGCAGTGCAACCACTCCCGACCAAAAATCCCGAAAAAATCTACGGCGC
This sequence comes from Corynebacterium sp. HMSC11E11, assembly GCF_001807025.1. NCBI lineage: Bacteria > Bacillati > Actinomycetota > Actinomycetes > Mycobacteriales > Corynebacteriaceae > Corynebacterium > Corynebacterium sp. HMSC11E11. The sequence goes on from NZ_KV787163.1 coordinate 20,751, forward strand.
ACATGAAAAATCCCCCTAACCTGCACGAACAGGAAAGGGGGAAAAGTGGGCCCCGTGGGGCTCGAACCCACGACCTACGGATTAAAAGTCCGCAGCTCTACCAACTGAGCTAGAGGCCCATGCCCGGAAAATCCTACCGCCCCCTCCCCCGCGAGAGGAAAACCGGGTCCCGTGTCGTGCCCACACCCCACGCGACCGCCCCGTACTCCACGCAACGGTTGCGAAGCCCCGGCGACACGCACGGTCACCCCCGGTTCTCACTCGACGGACCGTCGTCAAGCAGTGGTCTTACGCATTTCGATTACCCCCACCCCCATCGCCGCCGGGAACCAACCGAGGCAGCGGGACGACTGTTGCAGTGAGAGGCTCATCGCCCTCCGGGACTTCGCGCGCCCTTTTCCGCTGCCCGCTTTTCGCCGAGGAGAGTTCATGGACGTCGTGGACGTGTCACGGTGGCAATTCGGCATCACCACCGTCTACCACTTCATATTCGTGCCGCTGACCATCGGTTTGGCGCCGATGGTCGCGTTGATGCAGACGATGTGGCAGGTGACGGGGAAGGCCCACTGGTACCGGGCGACGCGGTTCTTCGGCACCGTCTTCCTGATCAACTTCGCCATGGGCGTCGCCACGGGCATCGTGCAGGAGTTCCAGTTCGGCATGAACTGGTCGGAGTACTCGCGGATGGTCGGCGACGTCTTCGGCGGGCCGCTGGCGCTGGAGGGACTGATCGCGTTCTTCCTGGAGTCGACGTTCCTGGGCTTGTGGATCTTCGGTTGGGGGCGCATCCCCGGCTGGCTGCACACCGCATCGATTTGGCTGGTCGCGATCGCCGTGAACCTGTCGGCGTATTTCATCATCGTGGCCAATTCGTTCATGCAGCACCCCGTGGGTGCGGTGTACAACCCGGAGACGGGCCGCGCGGAGCTCACCGACTTCGTCGCGCTGCTGACCAACCCGACCGCGCTGGCGGCGTTCCCGCATGCGGTGGCCGGTTCCTTCCTCACGGCCGGCACGTTCGTGCTGGGCGTGACGGGTTGGTGGATGGTCAAGGCCGCGCGACTGGAGCGGGCCGCGGCGGCGGAGGGTCGGGAGCTTGACGACGCACAGCGCCACGACGCGCACCGTCCCGCCCACCGTTTGGGGTGGTGGACCGTGGTGTTGTCCTCCATCGCCGTGGCATGGACGGGTGACATCCAGGCCAAGCTGATGTTCGTGCAGCAGCCGATGAAGATGGCGTCGGCCGAGTCGCTGTGCGTGACCGAAACCGATCCGCGCTTCTCCGTTCTGTCGATCGGCACGCACAACAATTGCGAGTCCGTCGTCCACGTGCTGGATCTGCCGTGGGTGCTGCCCTTCCTGGCGGAGGGCAAGTTCAGCGGGGTCACGCTGGAGGGCGTGCTCGACCTGCAGCAGCGCTACGAGATGATGTTCGGCCCCGGCAATTACCAGCCGAACCTGTTCGTCACGTACTGGTCCTTCCGCGCGATGATCGGCCTCATGGTCGGCTCGCTGGCGATCGCGTTTTTCAGCTGGCTGTTCACCCGCGGCGGCCGTCTGCCGCAGGGCAAGTGGGCGACGTGGTTCGCGTGGGGTTCGTTGGCGGCGATTCCGTTCCCGTTCCTGGCCAACTCCGCCGGATGGGTGTTCACCGAGATGGGCCGTCAACCGTGGGTGGTCCACCCGAACCCGGAGTCCTTCGGTGACCCCAGGACGGAGCTGATCCGGATGACCGTCGACATGGGCGTGTCGGATCATGCGACGTGGACGGTCGTGGTCACGCTGGTCGGGTTCACGCTCATCTACGCGATCCTCGCGGTGGTGTGGTTCATGCTCATTCGGCGGGTGGTGGTCAGCGGCCCGCCGGTCGAGTCGGGCCCATCCGTCGACGGCGGGGAGGGGCCGGCGGCCATCGTCGGAGCCGGCGCCCCCGTCCGCTTCGCCGCCGACGCCGCGACCGAACCCGACGCCGCCACCACGACCACCACCGAAAAGGACGCGTGATCATCATGTTCGGACTGGATCTGCCGGTTTTGTGGTTCATCCTGGTGGCGTTCCTGTTCGCCGGGTATTTCCTGCTGGAGGGCTTCGACTTCGGCGTCGGCATCCTGTTGCCGATCCTCGGGCGCGACGAGGCCCGCCGAAACGCGATGCTGCGCACCATCGGCCCGGTGTGGGACGGCAACGAGGTGTGGTTGATCACCGCAGGCGGCGCCCTGTTCGCGGCGTTTCCGGAGTGGTACGCAACCATGTTCTCCGGTTTCTATCTGCCGCTGTTCCTGATCCTGCTGGCGCTCATCGTCCGCATCGTGGGCCTGGAGTGGCGGAAGAAGATCGACGATCCGACGTGGCGCCGTCGTTGCGACGCCGCGATCATCGTCGGTTCGTGGTTGCCGCCGGTGCTGTGGGGCGTGGCCGTGGCCAACCTGGTCCGCGGCGTTCCGCTCGACGCCGATCACGGCATGTCCAGCGGCCTCGACGTCCTGGTCGGCCTGCTCAACCCGTATGCGCTGCTCGGCGGCGCGGCGCTGACGGCGGTGTTCATCCTCCACGGGCTGACGTTCCTGCGGCTGAAGACCGCCGGCCGGCTGCGCGAGGAGGCCCACGGCGTGCTCGTGCCCGTCGCCGGTGCGGCGGTCGTGCTCGGCGCGGCCTTCGTCCTGTGGACGCAGATCGCCCACGGCAAGCCGTGGACCTGGGCCGTGACGGTCCTGGCGCTCGTCGGGGTCCTCGGCGGGGTGGCCATGGTCCTGCGTGATCGCGACGGCATCGCGTTCACGGCGACGTCGGTGGCCGTCGTAGCGGTGACCGTGCTCATCTTCGGGTCGATGTACCCGTGGCTGATGCCGACCACGCTGGCCGACGGCGCGGGCCTGGACGTGTGGAACGCGGCGTCGAACCCGTACACGCTGAAGATCATGACGTGGGCGGCGTTGTTCATCACCCCGTTGGTCATCGCGTATCAGGCGTGGACGTACTGGGTGTTCCGGAAGCGGATCACCGCAGAGCCCGTCGCCGCCGAACCCGTCACCGCATGACCAGCCGGGGCCCGGTCGATCCCCGGCTGGCCCGGCTGTCCGCCCCGGCCCGGAGGTGGATCGTCGCGGCCGCGCTGCTGGCGGCGCTGCGGGTCGTCGGCGTCCTGGCCTTCGGAGTCCTCGTGGGCACCATCGCGGCCGGGATCATCACCGGGGAGCGGACGATCGCCGATAGTTCCGGGCTGCTCGCCGCGCTGGTCGGCGTGGCCGTGGCCCGCGCGGCGGTGGCGTGGGCGGAGGCGCGTTTCGGGCGTCGCGCGGGGGCGGAGGTCGTCGCGGATCTGCGTGCCCGCACCCTGGCCCGCCTGGCCGTCGCCGATCCCCGCCATGTGGATCGCGCGAAGTGGCGGACGCTGCTCGGCGAGGGCATCGAGGGCGTCGGCCCCTACGTGGCGGGGTATCTTCCGGCGCTGGCGTCGACGGTGATCGCCACGCCCGCGGCGTTGGCTGCGGTGTGGTGGCTCGATGCGGGGTCGGCGCTCATCGCGGCGGTGACGCTTCCGCTCATTCCGGTCTTCATGTGGTTGGTCGGCACCCTCACCGCCGGTCGGACGGCCCGTCGTCTGCGTGACCTGGGCCTGTTGTCGGATCAGATGCTCGATCTCGTGGCGGGTCTGCCGACGCTGCGCGCCTTCGGCCGCCACCGCGCGCCCGCCGACGAGATCCGCCGTCTGTCGGAGGCGCACCGGGCGTCGACGATGTCGGTGCTGCGCATCGCGTTCCTGTCGGGTTTCGTCCTGGAATTCTTGGCCACGCTGTCGGTGGCGTTGGTGGCCGTCGGCATCGGTTTCCGCCTGCTCGACGGCGGCATGACGTTGGCGGCGGGGCTGACGGTGCTCATCATCGTCCCGGAGGTCTACGGCCCCGTCCGCGAGGTCGGCGTCCGCTTCCACGACGCCCAGGACGGGTTGGCCGCCATCGACGACGTCTTTTCGCTTGACGACGGCCCCTCCCCCACGCCGGCCATCGCAAAGCAGGATGACGCCGGGGAGCATCGCCCGGACGCGGGCATCCGGGTGATCTTCGACCACCTCACCGCCTCGGGGCGCGACGGCGACCGACCCGGCGACCTGTGCGGGACCGCGGAGCCCGGCGCGATCACCGTGCTGGCCGGCGACAACGGTTCGGGCAAGTCGACGGCGCTGCTGGCGCTGCTGGGCATCGTCGCCGAGGGAGTGACCGGGTCCGCGACGGCCGTGGGCCCGAATGGTGCGCTGACCGGCGACGATCTGTGGGCGCGCACCTCCTACGTGCCGCAGCGGCCGGTGCTCGACGCGGCGTTGGTCGGCGATGCGGCAGGTTTATCCCTCGGCGAGAAGCAGCGCGTCGCCGTCGCCGCGGAACTGATGCGCGACCGCGAGCTGATCATCCTCGACGAGCCGACCGCACACCTCGACGAGGACAACGCCGCCGAGATGATGTCCCTGCTGCGAGAGCGGGCCGCGGCGGGCGCGACGGTGCTGGTGGCGTCCCATGATCCGCTGGTGCTGGCGGCCGCGGACGTCGTCGTGGAGGTGGCCCGATGAGCCTTTCCGCCGACCTGCGCGCCCTGCGCTCCGCCCGTCCGCTGACCGGGCTGCGGTGGCGCGAACTCGTCGCCCCCGTCGTCGCCGGTTCCGTGACGTTGATCTCGGCGTTGGCGCTGACCATCGTGTCGGCGTGGCTGATCACGAAGGCGTGGCAGCAGCCGAGCGTCATGGACCTCACCGTCGCCGTGACCGCCGTCCGCGCGCTGGGCATTTCGAGGGCCGTGTTCCGGTACGTCGACCGGGTCGTCTCGCATGATCTGGCCCTGAGGTGCGCCGCACGGACCCGCGTGTCGGCGTATCGGGCGCTTGCCGACGACCCGTCGTCGCGCGTCCTGCGCCTGGGTCGCGGCGCCCTGCTCACCAGGCTCGGAGACGACGTCGACCTCGTGTCCGACGTGGTGGTGCGCGCGCTCGTGCCGGCGGGCCTGGCGGTGACGACGTCGGCGGCGGCCGTCGGGTTCACGGCGCTGCTGTCCCCCGCCGCCGCGGCCGTGCTGGCGATCGGGCTGATCATCGCGGGCACCTGCGCACCGTGGGCGGCGGCGCGCGCGGCCCGGATTGCCGCAGCCGAGCGGGCCGCGGCGATGGAGGACCACGTCGCCGCCGTCGACCGGGTGCTCGTCGACTCCCCCGCCCTGCGCGTGCGCGGCGAGATCGACGGCGCCCTGGCCGACGCCGACCGCGCCGCCCGCCGGCTCGCCCACGCCGAAGAATCCGCCGCACCCGCCGACGCCGCGGGAAACGCGATCTCCGTCCTGTCCTCCGCCCTGACGGTCATCGCCGTGCTCGTCGTCGCGGGCATGGCGGCACCCGATCATTCTCCCCAGTGGATGGGCGTGCTCGCGCTGCTGCCCCTGGCCGCCTTCGAATCCGTCGCCGCCCTGCCCGGCGCGGCCGTCGCCGTGACCGGAGCCGCCGGTGCGGCGAGGAGGCTCGCCGAATTGACCGACGCGGGCGGCTCTGGCGAACCCGGCGAACCGGGCGCCACGCGGGCGTCGTCACGCGAAACGTCCCCGGACACGGCCCCGGAGGCACCCCGCGTGCACGCGCGGAACCTCGTCTACGGCCACGACCGCGACGTGGGCAAGCGCGATCTGGACCTGCCCTTCGGGGCGAGGGAAACCATCGTCGAACCATCCGGGTCGGGCAAGACGACGCTGCTGATGACGCTCGCCGGCCTGCTGCCCGCCCGCGGCGGGGAATGCTCGGCTGACGGTGCGCTGTTCGTCGCCGAAGACGGCCACGTGTTCGCCACCACCGTCCGCGACAACCTGGCGGTCGGCGCCCCCCACGCCACCGACGACATGATGAACGCCACCCTGCGCGCCGTCGGACTCGGCGACTGGGTGGCGGGGCTGCCCGACGGCCTGGGCACCGTGCTCGCCGCCGGCGCCGACGACATGTCCGGCGGACAGCGGCGCCGCCTGCTCCTGGCCCGGGCCCTGCTCACCGACGCGCCGATCCTGCTTCTCGACGAACCCTTCGAACACCTCGACGACGCCGGAGCCGCGGAACTGCGCGCGATCCTCGACTCGCCCGTCCTGCCCGGCGCGCGCCCCGAGCGGACCATCATCGTCGTGGAGCACCCCCGCACGGGCGGTCGGGGCTGAACGGAAGAGGCGGAAAAGCGAAACGGGGCGGCAGCCGTCGCTGATCCGCCCCGTCGCGCAGGCCTCGTCGGCCTACTCGAATACCCCGATTACCGCGCGACCAGGTCCGGCAGCGGGGTGTTCGGCAGCGGCAGCTCCGGCAGCGGGAGCTCCGGGATCTCCGGGAGGGACGAACCCGGGGCCTGCTCCTCGGCCTCCTCCGGCTCGTTCTCGGCGATCCAGGCCTCGTCGGACGCGGCGTCCTCGCCGATGGTGCGGAACTCGCTGTGGGGCTCGGTGGAGTCGGCCACCTGGAAGTGATCGTTGACCGTGCCGTCCTCGATGCCGTACGCATCCTCCAGCGCCTGGTCGACCGGCTGGTAACGCGACACCGGGCCCACGGCCATGGAGTTGACGCCGATGACCTGGTTGGTGTGCGGGTTGTAGGCGTTTCCGCCCGAGTCGCCGTGATCCAGGTGCGAGATCGCCCAAACGCCGTTGCGGACGCGGAAGATCTGCACGCCGCAGTTGCGGCCGGTGCGGGAACCGTCGGAGCAGATCGGCTGGCCGAAGTTGTCCACCGACACCTCGCCGGGCTGCAGCTCGGAGTAATCGACGATTCCGGTCATGACGGCGCCCTCGCCGTGGTTGTCGCCGTGCTCGTCGACGGAGTAGCTCACCGCGGTGGCATCGATGTCGTCGTCGAGCTCGATGAAGGCGTAGTCCGAGCCGTTGAACAGGGAGTCGAGGAAGTTCGGGTTCTCCTCGATGTCATCTTCGTCGGGGATGAAGAAACCGGCCGGGCCGACCTCGCCGATGCGCACGTCGCCCTCGGCCGTCGGCGCGTAGATGATGCCCGAGGACTGGGGCATCTGCTCGTGGCCCTCCTTGTTCACGCAGTGGCCGGCGGTGAGCAGGACGCGCTGCTGGTTGCCCTCGGCGTCGGTGACGGTGCCGGCGACGCCGGTGGAGCACATGCCGGTGCGGACGTGGCGGCCGTCCTCGACGACCGCGTCCTTTTCGGGCATGCGGATCGGGGAGCCCGGTCCGACGGTGAGGGCGCTTGCGGCGGGGGCGGCGAAGGTCGCCCCGACGGTGACCATCGCGGCGATGATCGACGTGCTCCGGTTCAGTTTCATGCGGTTCCCCTGAGTGTCTCGGGCCGGGGCGCTGTTCGCTCTCCGGCGGATTCGGGTGCCACCGTAACCGTGACATTCCGCCACCGCCCGTCAATTGGGTGGCATGTCGCGGATCACTTTTCCCATCCTTCCCAGTCGTTTACGACATGCACTCGAGTCACTTTCGCACCACGAAAGCATGTGTGCAGCCACCCGAAGGAGGGGCGCCGGCAAAGCAGGGCGCGGACGGGAAATGGCGGACGGGAGATGAAGGGGCGAGGGCGAGTGCGAGAGCGAGGGGCACCGCCGAAAAGCGCCGCCCGCCTACTCCGCGAGCCGCGAGATGATGTTCAGCTCGCGGGCCCGGCGATACAGGTCCTCGCGATGGTCCGGATGGGCGATCTCGATGAGTCGGCGTGCGCGCGTCGAATAGTCGGTGCCGCGCAGCCGGGCGATGCCGTGCTCCGTGACCACGTTGTCGATGTAATTCTTGTGCGTGGTCACCGGGGAATTCGGACCGAGCTCCACCTTGATCCGGCTCGCACCGTCGCGGGTGACCGACGGGCACACGATGTAGCCGCGACCTCCCTCCGAGCGACGGGCGCCGATGGCGAAGTCGAGCTGCCCGCCGGCACCGGAATAGAAGCGCCCCGCGATGGTCTCGGACGCCGCCTGCCCGAGCAGGTCGACCTCCGTGGTGGCGTTGACGCTGACCATGTTGGGCTCCTGCCCGATGAGGAACGGATCGTTGGTCCTGTCGACCGCGTCGAGGTACACGACGGGATTGCGGTCGACCCAGTCGTAGAGCTTGCGGGTTCCCATGATGAACGTCGCCACGCACTGGCGCGGGTGCGACCTCTTGAACCGGCCCGTCACCGCACCGCATTCGACCAGGTCCATGACCCCGTCGGACATCAGCTCGGTGTGCACGCCCAGATCCTCGCGGTCCTTCAGCATGGCCAGGATCGCGTTGGGCAGCTTGCCGATGCCCAACTGCAGGCAATCGCGATCCTCGATCTCCGGTGCGATGAGCTCGGCGATCCGATGCTCGGCCGACCCCTCCGCCGGCAGCAGCGGCGGCACCTCGAGCACCGGCGCATCGGACCGCGTGGCACCGACCATCTGGCGGGCGTGGATCTGGTTCTGGCCGAAGGAGTGGGGCACCTTCGCGTTGATCTCGCCGAAGATCGGCAGGTTTCCGATGAACTGCACCGAATAATCCGCGCCGAGCCCGATGGACATGTACCCGTGCTCGTCCGGCTCGGACACCGAGGCGATGAGGATGTCCGGCTTGATGTGGTCGCGCACCAGCTCGGGAATCATGGAGAAGTTGACCGGGTACAGCTCCGAGGTGCCGTTGGCGTGTCCCTTGCGCGATCCGCCGCCGAGGAAGAACTCGTGGTGCGTGAGCTTCCCGGGGTACTCCCCCATCTGATACGGCCGCAGGGATTCGGTGCACATCTGGTAGACGCGCACGTCCTCGAGTTGGTCGGCGTGCGCGTCGAGCATGTCCAGCAGCGTCGGCGGCTCGCAGCCCGCCACGGGAACGAGGATTTTCGTGCCCGGCCGAATGTGCTCCAGCAATGCCTCCGGCGCCAGATCAAGATGCTCGTACACGGCCGCGTCCTTTCGTTCAGTTAATGACTCTTCACACAAACTACATGGTTTCGTGAGAGCCGCCACCCCCGGGGGAACTGCCACCGTTCCTCTCTCACTCACGACCGGTTATCCATCATTCCCATAGGCTTATGGAGAACTCTTCGGGAGGAAAACGCCATGACCCGATCACAGCACAGGGTGGGCCGCATCGACCTGCTTCGACATTGGACGATCTTCTTGGCCGTAGCGGAGGAACGCAGTTTCAGACTCGCCGCAGAACGACTCGAGGTGTCGCAACCGGGCGTCTCCCAGGGGCTGCGCCGGCTGGAGGAGCACTTGGGCATCGTGCTGGTCAGGAGAACCCCCGGCGGCGCCGAAATCACTGCGGAAGGGCGGGTTCTACTGCCCATGGCCCGAACCCTGGTCAAGGACGCGGCGGCATTGGGCAGCGAGGCGAGGCGACTCGCGGAACTGGGGTTGAGGGAACGGGTCGGCTTCGCTCCCTCGGTGCCGTCGCCCATCGCCCAAACCGTGATCGCCGCCATCCGGAATCGGGGCATCGGTATAGAAGCTATTCATGGAACATGCGGAGAGTTGGTCGAAGCCGTTGGTTCGGGGACACTCGCCGCAGCCGTCATCGATGAACCCACTCCGATCGGGGATCTCGTGCGAGGAATTCAGCATTCGCAGCAACGCTGGATCCTGGTTCCCGATCCCTCGATGATTCGCGATGACGGCCAGGTCAATTGGCGGAAGCTCGATGAACTTGAGCTCGTGACCCCACCGCGATCCGATAATCCCGCCGGTCACGATCAACTGCTGTCACTGTTTGCCCGATACGCGTTAGCCCCCAAAGTGATCGAAGTATGCGGGGAATCCCAGATTCCGGCCGTCGTCGCCACGGGCAGCGCTTTCGCGATCGTGGGGCCAGACACCGCCGGCCTAGCGGCGCAGGAAGTGAGTTCGATCCTGCCTTCCCATTTCGAAAGGCGGCTGCGGGTGGTGGTCCATCCTCGCCGCACCGAGTTTCAGGCCGGCGGCGACATCAGATCCATCATCGACCGGGCCATGGCCGCGGTTCCCGACATTCCTCCGCGTCCATGACTACGGCGCATGAGGCAAAGGCTCGCGCGCGCATCCGGGGCATACTGGCCGAAGCAGGGTGCGACGGCTGGTATCACGCACGTCTGATCGGCGGAAACGGGCAATCGATCGGCGATCCGGACCAACCCCTGGTGGCTGCCGCATCGATGTACAAGGTCCCACTGCTCATCGCCGCGTGCCGCGCCATCGACTCCAGCGAATTGGACCCGCTCGAACGAATCGTGATCGATCCGGCACAGGGTCATCAGGTGCCGGGGCCCACCGGCTTCTGCATTTTCGACGATCCCATTTCAGCGTCCACGAGGGACGTGCTCAGGCAGATGATCGTGGTCTCCGACAATACGGCGGCAGCGGCCATCCGAAGGGCTCTTCCCCACGATGCCGTTGCACGCGCACTGTCGGATTTGCACATAAAAGACATCGACCTCGTCTTCGGGCCACCTCCCGAACTGGAATCGGCCTCGGGCGCCTCGGCATGGGAAGACGCCAACTATCTGCAGAGGGCCAGCCGCCCCATTGACACCGGGGGCGACACAAAACTCGAGAACCATGATCCGGCTTTCCTGAGCCACGCGACCCCCAACGCACTGTGCGAATTGCTCGAACTCATCTGGACGGGGAGGGCCGCATCGCCGAAGCAATGCGAGTTCATGCGGACGGTGTTGGGGCAACAAGCCTGGAGTCATCGCATTGCCTCGGGCTTCCCGGGCAAGGGATTCACCGTCGCCGGAAAGACCGGGACCATCGGGCGAATCCGCTCGGAGATGGCGGTCGTGCAACCGGACGGCGAACTCCCCGTGGCGGTGAGCGTGATCACCCGCGCCGCCCGCTTCGACCCATCGCTCCCCGAGGCGGATGCTGCAATCGGCAAGATTGCGCGCATCCTGGTCGATTACCTCCGAGCCTCCTACGACGCACCATAACGCTGCGTTATCGACTTCTGCACCTCTTCTTCCTGGTAGAACCGCCCCAGCGATGATTAGCGTCGCCACCATGTCCCAGATTCAGGTTTCCGCCAAACCAAAACCCATCCGAAGAGCCTTCGCCGCCGCTCTCCCGATCGTCATCGTCGCGCCCCTCGTGAGCTGCTCCATATTCGGGGATCCGGAGTCGGAAACGGTCGCGGCTTTCGCCCGCGCAGTATCCGACAAGAATGCCGACGCAGCAGCGGCCCTTACGTCGGATCCGGTATCGGCGCGCCGTGATTTGGAGGCGTCGTTTCTCGGAGCGGGGAATTCCTCGGTTTCCGCCGACCATTCCGAGGTCGAAGATGGTTCCTTCACATTCTCCGTGCGATGGGAGCTGCCTTCCGGAAAGAGCGCGACAACGGTGGGCAAAATCGATGTGGTGGATGTCGGGGGCGAAGCACGCGTCCTTTGGTCGCCGCGGGTTCTCGATGATCGTCTCGAAGAGGGTGGCCGCCTCTTGTATTCGGATGATCTCGCATATGACACCCCCGTCGTCGATCGCCGGGGAACGAAGATCTTCGACTGGCGCACCGTCACACTCATCAACATCGCCCCCGATGCATCACCCGATCTTCAATTGCTTGCTGCAACTCTCTCCGAGTCCGTTCCCGGGATAACCGCGGAATCAATCGGCGATGGGTTGTCAACAAGCCGGGCGCAATCTCCCGATTCCAACCACACAGCAATTGTGCTTCGGGAAGAGGATCTGGCACCGATCGCCGAGCGCCTGGGATCGATCGACGGAATCGAGCTCGTGGAGCAGGGCCGCCTGATCCCCTCCGTTCGGGGAATGCGCTCCCCCGCGCTCACGGGCCTTCCGGACCATTGGCGGCGCACCCTCGAAGAAAAGGCCGGTTGGACCTTCGCGGTCTCGAATCCGTCCGGCGTTTCCGTAATCGAACAGGAGCGTCCAACGTTCTCCGAACCAATCCGAACCACATTCGACACCGCGATCCAAGATGCCGCACAGCAATCGGTTGACGCGGAGTCCAAGCCGGCCGCAATCGTCGCGATGAGCGCCCGAACCGGCGGAGTGTTGGCGGTGGCCCAGAACACGGCCGCCGATGATATTGGGCCGATCGCACTGACCGGAATGCTCCCGCCCGGATCGACCTTCAAGACCGTGACGACAGCCGCAGCCCTCAACGAGGGAGCAGTGAGCGGGGCTACCCCGGTCGATTGCCCGGCCCGGATACAAATCGAGTCCCGGACGATTCCGAACGATGGCGACTTCGAACTGGGAACCGTTCCGATGCACACGGCATTCGCCCGGTCGTGCAACACGACCCAAGCCAAGCTCGCTTCGGGCCTTGACCCGGCCGCGCTGCACGAAACGGCGGCGCAGTTCGGTCTGGGTGTCGACTACGTGACGGAAGGCCTGACGACGGTGACGGGTTCGGTACCGGTGACCGAAAGCGCGGCGGAACAGATCGAGGCATCGATTGGCCAGGGTCGCGTCGTCGCGAGCCCATTCGGGATCGCCCTCATGGAAGCGACGGTGGCCAGAGGCGGAACGGTGCCGCAACCCATGCTCATCGAGGGTTCGCCGGGGACGGCGAATCGCGAGATCCAACCCCTGTCGCCCGAAGTCGTCTCCGCATTGCGAGGGATGATGCGGGAAACGGTGACATCGGGCACCGCCACGGAGCTGGCGGATATTCCCGAGCTCGAGGGCAAGACCGGCACCGCCGAAGTCGGCGACGGCCCGGCACACGGATGGTTCGCCGGCATAAGAGGAGACGTGGTGTTCTGCACTTTGATCATGGGGGCGGATAGTTCGGCTCCGGCCGTGTCCGCCACCGGACGCTTCCTCAGGGATGCGGACGTTGCCCTGCATCGTTGATGCACGCCGATTTCGCCTCCGCCCCTCCCGGTGCGACAATGCGACCGTGACAGACCTGCGCATCGGCCCCCATCAGCTCGCCTCCCCCGTCGTGCTCGCCCCCATGGCGGGCGTGACCAACGTGGCGTTCCGCACGCTGTGCCGCGAGCAGGAACGCGAGCGCATGGGCACCGTCGCCGGCCTCTACGTCTGTGAAATGGTCACCGCCCGCGCGCTGGTCGAACGCAACGACAAGACCATGCACATGACCACCTTCGCCGACGACGAGGACCCGCGGAGCCTGCAGCTCTACACCACCGACCCGGAGTGGACGTACCGGGCCGCGAAGATGATCGTCGACGAAAACCTCGCCGACCACATCGACATGAACTTCGGCTGCCCCGTGCCCAAGGTCACCCGCCGCGGCGGCGGTTCCGCCCTGCCGTACAAGCGCCGCCTTTTCGGCAACATCGTCGACGCCGCCGTCCGCGCCACCGAGGGCACCGACATCCCCGTCACCGTGAAGTTCCGCGTCGGCATCGACGACGACCACCACACGCACCTCGACGCCGGCCGCATCGCCGCCGACAACGGCGCCGTCGCCGTCGCCCTGCACGCGCGCACCGCCGCCCAGCGCTACTCGGGAACGGCCGACTGGTCGCAGATCGCCCGCCTGAAGGAGCACATGGTCGACTCCGGTCACGACACCGTGCCCGTTCTGGGCAACGGCGACATCTTCGCCGCCGGCGACGCCCGCCGCATGATGGACGACACCGGCTGCGACGGGGTCGTCGTCGGCCGCGGCTGCCTGGGCCGGCCGTGGCTGTTCGCGCAATTGTCCGCCGAGCTGCGCGGCCTGCCCGTCCCGCCTGCCCCGACCTTCGCCGAGGTCGCCGGCATCCTCCGCCGCCACGCCGAACTCCTCGTCGAGCACGAGGGCGAGCGCAAGGGCTGCCGCGATCTGCGCAAGCACATCGGCTGGTACCTCCGCGGCTACCCCGCCGGTTCGGAGGTCCGCACCGCCCTGACGCGGGTGACCACCCTCGCCGAACTCGACGAAGTTCTCGCGCCGCTTTACGACGGCCCCCACGCCGGTGCCCTCCCCGACGACGCCGACGGTGCCCGCGGGCGCCAGGGATCGCCCGGAAAGGTCATTCTCCCGGAGGGTTGGCTCGACGACCCGGAGGATGAAACCGTGCCCGACGGCGCGGATTTGATGCATTCCGGCGGTTAGCTTCCCCTATTCGGGGTCAATGTCGGCGAGTTTGCCGGGGGCGATGGTTCCAACAGGCGAAAGGGTGGGCGAGGCCTTACCATTGGTGGCCATGCGCACCGTTTACCGCGAACAGATGGACAACCTCGCCCACGGCCTGATCGTGATGTGCGACCACGTCCATGGAATGCACCGCGCCGCCGCCAAGGCGCTTTTCGACGCCGACCTCGAGGCCGCCGAGTCGGTCCTCACTTCCCTCGACAAGCTCGACGAATTCCGCATCGCCGCAGAGGACCGGGCTTTCGAGCTGCTCGCCCGCGAAGCTCCCGTGGCGCGCGACCTGCGCCAGGTGGTCTCCGGCATCTACATCGTCGAGGACATGGCCCGCATGGGCGCCCTGTCCGTGCACATCGCCAACACCGCCCGCCGTCGCCACCCCGGGAAGGCCCTGCCCGAGCAGGTCGAGGGCTACTTCCGCGAGATGGCCTCCGTCGCCGACACGATCACCCACGACACCCGTCAGGTCCTCATCGACTACGACGTCGCCAGCGCCCTGCAGGTCAGCGACGACGATGACGCCATCGACGACATCCACAGCCACCTGTTCACCCTCACCACCGCCGACGACTGGCCGCACACGTCGGCCGAGACCGTCGACGTGACCCTGCTGAGCCGCTACTTCGAGCGTTACGCCGACCACGCCGTGGCCGTCGCCGCCCGCATCGTCTACCTGGCCACCGGCTACAAGCAGGAGGACTACCTGCGCGAGTTGGACTCCGAGGAGCGTCGCGCCGCGATCTCCAAGCGCTTGAGCGACATGGCTCGCCACTTCCACTCCTGAGTCGCCTCCCGCGCGAACGCTGCCGAACCAGACGCAGCCGAACCCGCCCCACGCCATTCCGGCATGGGCGGGTTCTTCGCTTTTCCCCGTTCAATGCCGCATGCGGGGTCGGACTCCCACACGAAAAACCCCGCTCCCCCACCTTGCGGGCGGGAGCGGGGTTCGTCGTGAAGCGAAAAAAGGCGGCTTAGCCGAAGCGACCGGAGATGTAGTCCTCGGTCTCCTTCTTGTCCGGGTTCTCGAAGATCTTCTTCGTCGCGCCGACCTCGACGAGCTGGCCTGGCTTGCCGGTCGCCTCGAGCGAGAAGAACGCGGTCTGGTCGGACACGCGGGCGGCCTGCTGCATGTTGTGCGTCACGATGACGATGGTGAAGTCTTCCTTCAGCTCGTGGATCAGGTCCTCGATCGCCAGGGTGGAGATCGGGTCCAGGGCCGAGCAGGGCTCGTCCATGAGCAGAACCTCCGGCTCGACCGCGATGGCGCGGGCGATGCACAGACGCTGCTGCTGACCACCGGAGAGGCCGCCGCCCGGCTTGTCCAGACGGTCCTTGACCTCGTCCCAGAGGTTCGCCGAACGCAGGGACTTCTCGGCGACCTCGCGGAGCTTCTTCTTGTTCTTCTCGCCGGACAGCTTCAGGCCGGCGACGACGTTGTCCTCGATGGACATGGTCGGGAACGGGTTGGGGCGCTGGAACACCATGCCGATGGTGTTGCGGACCGACACCGGGTCGATCTTCGGACCGTAGATGTTCTCGCCGTCCAGCAGAACCTCACCGGTGACGTACGCACCGGGGATGACCTCGTGCATGCGGTTGAGCGAACGCAGCACGGTGGACTTGCCGCAACCGGACGGGCCGATGAAGGCGGTCACGGAACGCGGCGGGACGTGGAGGTTGACGTCCTTCACGGCGTGGAAGTCGCCGTAGTAGATGTCGACGTTGTTGAGATCGAGGCGCTTGGCCATGATTCGTGGTCTCTTTCCTGTGTTGGGCCGGCGGCCGCTACTGCTTGACGGAGAACTTGGCGGAGATGACGCGGGCGATGACGTTGATGACTGCGATGATGAGCACCAGCGTCAGGGCGGCGCCCCACATCTTGTCGAACGCGGCGCCCGTGTTGCCGGCCTTGTACATGTCGAGCATGAACAGCGGCAGCGAGGACTGCGACTGACCGAACGGGTTCCAGGTGATGATTCGCGACGTCGCGACCAGGATCAGCATCGGGGCCGACTCGCCCATGACGCGGGCGATGGACAGCATGATGCCGGTGACGATGCCGGACAGGGCGGTCGGCAGGACGATCTTGGCGATCGTCTTCCACTTGGGCACGCCCAGGGCGTACGACGCCTCGCGCAGGTCGTTGGGCACGACGCGCAGCATTTCCTCGGTGTTGCGGACGACGATCGGCAGCATCAGAAGCACCAGGGCCAGCGACACCGCGAAGCCCGAGCGCGACATGCCGAACATGACGACCCACATCGAGTAGATGAACAGCGACGCGACGATGGACGGCACGCCGGAGAGGATGTCGACCATGAAGGTCGTGATCTTGCCGAGGCGGGAGTTGCCCGCGTACTCGACCAGGTAGATGGCCACGAAGATGCCGAACGGCACCGTGATGATGGAGGTGACCAGCGCCTGCACGAGAGTGCCGATGATGGCGTGGGCGACGCCGCCCGAATCGGAGCCGACGGTGACGCCGAGCTGCGAGGTGGTCCACCACGAGGCGGACGTGATCATGGGGAAACCGCGGGTGATGACCTCGTAGAGGACCCAGCCCAGCGGGATGAGCGCCAACGCCATGGAGGCGTAGATGATGACGGTGGCGAACTTGTCGCCGACCTTGCGCGAGTTCTTGATCGGGGTGAACGCCGAATCGGAGGTCGAGACCTTGGCGGCCGGGTCCTGATCGATGACGGCCTGATTGTCGATTGCCATTGTCTGCTCCCTACTTCTTGGCGATGATTCGGGCGGCGGAGTTGACCACGAAGGTCAGGAAGAACAGGACCAGGCCGGCGGACATGTAGGCGCCCGCCTTGAGGTCGTCGTTGAACTCCGGGGCGGCGTTGGCGATCGCGGTGGCGAACGTCGTGCCGCCCTCGAAGAACGAGCCGCGGAACGCGTTGGACGGGGAGATGACCATGTACAGCGCCATGGTCTCGCCGAGCGCGCGACCGAGGCCGAGCATCGAACCCGAGATGTAGCCCGACTTGCCGAAGGGCAGGACCGCCATGCGCACGGTCTCCCAGCGGGTGGCGCCCAGGGCGAGCGAAGCCTCGATGTGGCCGCGCGGCGTCTGGACGAAGACCTCGCGGGTGGTGGCCGCGATGACCGGCAGGATCATGATCGCCAGCACCACGCCACCGGTGAACAGGTTGCGGCCGGTTTCGAAGGCCGGCGAGTTCGGGTAGGTGGTGAACAGGAAGATGCCGCCGAGGTTGGACGCGGCCCAGTTGTAGAACCCGCCCAGCGCCGGACCGAGGGCCATGAAGCCCCACAGGCCGTAGACGATCGACGGCACGGCGGCCAGCAGGTCGACGAGGTAGCCCAGGGGCTTGACGGCCTTCTTGGGCGCGTAGCTGGTCAGGAAGATGGCGATGCCGAGCGCGACCGGCATGGCGAACAGCAGCGCGAGCACCGACACCGCGACGGTGACCAGGAACAGGTTCGGGATGCCGAAGTACATCGCCGCCGTGTCGTTCAGGTTCCAGCGGTCGGAGTACGTGAAGAAGTTCGCCTCGTTGTTGCGCATCGAGGGAACCGCGCGGAGGAGAAGGAAGATGGCGATCGCGATGATCGACACGGTGACGAGGGAGGCGGCGCCGACGGACAGGAAGTTGAAGATCCTGTCACCCGGGCGGACGACGCCCTTGGCCACTACCGGCTCGCCGCCGGCGGGTTCTTCTCCGGAGCCATTGCGCGGCGCGTCGAGGGCGGACGCGGCGGCCCGATCCTTTTCGGCCATCGCCGGTTCTCCCGAGGCGGAAGTGGAAGAGGTCATTGAGTTTCCTTAGCTGGTGAGCTGTGAAGACGGTGATGTTCCCCAAACGTGCCACCGGCCGATCGGCCCTCGGCCTCCCCTCCCGGGAGGATTCGGGCCAATCGGCCGCGGTGTCGCTGTGGGGGTGCGGTCACCGGCGCACCGGCCGGTCACCGCGGTCGAAGCGTCCTACTGGATGGCGTCGACGGCGTCGACGAGCTTCTGCTTGAAGTCACCCTGAACCGGGATGTAGCCCAGGTCCTCGAGCTCCTCGGACTGGCCCTCCTCCAGGACGATCTTGAAGAAGTTCTTGACCAGGTCACGGGTGGTCTCGTCGTAGCCCGCGGAGCAGACGATCTCGTACGTGGTCAGGACGAGCGGGTAGGCGCCCTCTTCGTCCATGGCGAACAGGGCTTCGGCGTCGACGACCATGTCGTTGCCCTCGCCCTTGAACGCGACCTTGTCCAGGGCGGCGCCCACGGAGTCGGCGTTGAGCTCGACCGGGCCGTGACCGAAGTCCATCTTGGCGATGCCCAGGTCCTTGTCCTTGGCGAAGCCCGCCTCGACGTAGGTGATGGCGCCCGGGATCTGGGCGACCTGGTCGACGACGCCGGCGGAGCCGTTGGCGCCCGCGCCGGTGGCGGTCGGGAAGGACTTGGAGGCCTCGTGCTCCCAGTCCTCCGGGGCGGCCGAGGTCAGGAACTTCATGAAGTTGTCGGTGGTGCCCGACTCCTCCGAGCGGTACACGACGGAGATGTCGGTGTCCGGCAGGTCGACGCCCTCGTTGAGCTCGGCGATGGCCGGGTCGTTCCACTTGGTGATCTTGCCGTCGAAGATCTGGGCGGTCACGGACGGGGACAGGGCCACGTCGACGCCCTCGAGGTTGTAGGCGATGGCGACCGGGCCGATGACCATCGGCAGGTGCCAGGCGTCGTTGCCCTCGCAGCGGGTCTTGGCTTCCTCGATCTGCTCGTCCTTCAGCGGCGAGTCGGAGCCGGCGAACGCGACGGTGTTGGCGATGAACTGCGACTGGCCCGAGCCGGAGCCGGTGGCGTTGTAGGACAGGGTCGAACCCGGCGAGTTGGACTCGAACAGGGTCGCGAACAGGTCCATCGCGCGCTGCTGCGAGGTGGCGCCCTCGCCCTGCAGCTCGCCGGTGGTCTCGGTGAGACCCTCGACCTGAGACTCGGCGTTGGAGCCGCCCTCGGAGCAGGCGGACAGGGTCAGGCCGGCGACGGCGGTGAGGCCGAGGATGGCGGCGCGGCGGTTGTTCTTCAGCACGGGGGTTCCTCCGGGAAAAATCTCGGTTTCGGGCAAGGGCCCGACAGGGCTGTCGTTTCGATCCGTCGATGCGCGCCGAAAAACGGCGCACCTCACACGGATGTCGAAGTCCGGTCGGACTCCGCTGTCTGAGAAAGGTATAGGCCGATGGTTGCCGGATCACATGCAGAAGATGAACGATGAGTGAACTAGGCAAGTAATTCCGCCCCACGGGCGGAGACTTCACTCACATTCCGTACATGACGTCGCGTCGGGCCACCTCGAAACCCGTTCGCTCGTACGTCCGCACCGCCGGTTCGTTGTCGCCTTCCACGTACAGGATCACCCGATCGTCGCCCCGATCCCGCAGGTGGCGCATCCCCGCGCGCGTCAGCCAACCGCCGATGCCGCGGCCGCGCGCCGCATCGGCGAGCCCGATGACGTACACCTCGCCGACTCCCCCGCCATGCTGCTTGGTCCAGTGGAAGCCGAGGATCTCCCCCGTGTCCTCGTCGACGGCGAACAGCACGCCGGCCGGGTCGAACCACTCGACGGAACGTCCGCGCCGCAGCCGCTCCAGGTCCCACCCGCCCTGTTCGGGGTGCCAGTCGAAGGCTTCGTTGTTGACGGCCAGCCACGCCTCGTCGACCGCGTCCTCCCCCATCCGGGCGGTGGCCGCGGGCAGGTCCTCGAGCCGGATCCCGGCCGGCGGTTCCTCCTCGCCGAGCCCCGACACGGCCTGCCCGGGGGCGGTCATCTGCAGCAGTTCGCGCACCACGCGCCGCCCGGACGACGCCGCCAGTTCCGCGGCCCCCGGCACGTCTCCATGGGCCCACACGGGAAGGGGCTTTCCGACGAGTTCGTCGACGGCCCGCAGCAGCGCGGTGCCCGCCCCACGGCGGCGGTGCTCCACCGCGACGGCCAATTCGGCGGAATCGTCGGCGACGGCGGCCAACCCGACCAGCGAACCGTCGTCAAGCACCCGCAGGTGCCGATGACCGGCGGAAGGATCCGACAGTCCCAGAACGAACGCCTCTCCGAAGGGCTCGACCCCGTCGGCCGCCTCGATGGCGGACAACAGGGCCCGGGCCTCGGCGAGATCGGGCGCGCCTTCTTCGATGCGGAACGTCACGGCTGGTCCTCCTCGGGCTCGACTGCCTTGTAGCCGACGTTGCGGACGGTGGCGATGAGCCCCTCGTGACGATGGCCGAGCTTGGCCCGCAAACGCCGGACGTGAACGTCCACCGTACGCGTGCCGCCGTAGTAGTCGTAGCCCCACACGTCCTGCAGCAACTGCTCGCGCGTGTAGACGCGACCGGCGTTGCGGGTGAGGAACCGCAGGAGCTCGAACTCCTTGAACGTCAGGTTCATCGGCTCACCGTTGAGGCGCGCGGTGTACGTGTGCTCGTCGACGACCAGATCGCCGAGCGTGAGCACCGGGCTCTCCTCCGGCTCCGTCACCGGCACCGGGTGGCGCGACAACAGCAGCCGCAGGCGCGCGTCGATCTCCGCCGGCGTCGCCGACGGCAACAGGAAATCATCGACCGCCCACGAACCGTCGATGGCGATCAACGCCGTGTCCGCCGCGAGCACCGCCACCGGCAGATCCGGGTTCGCCCCCGCGATGTGCCGGCACAGCCCGCGCGCGGCCACCAGATCCGGGCCGGTGGCGTCGATGATCGCGACGGTGACGTCCTCCAGCAGAGTCGCCGATTCCTCGGTGGCCGGCATCCGGATGATGTCGTGGTTCAGCAGCCCGAGATTGGGCACGCGCTCACGGACCCCGGGGTCGTTGCTGACGATGGCCAGGCGCACGGGAGCACACTCCGCTTCTTTTCGGTTCTTCTCGGATCTCCTACCGGGATCATCTTAACGGCCGCGCATTCTCGGCCCGACGCGCATGCGGTACTAATGGGGGGTGAGCATTTCTCGCCCGGTCACACGCATTTTCGCCGCCGTCGGCGCCGTCGCGCTGCTCGCCGTTGGCGCGGATTTCGGGCTCGCCATCCACGCGGAACGCAACCTGGCCAACCGGATCCGCGAGGAAATGAACCTGCCCGCCGACCCCTACGTCAGGCTGGGCGGCGCCGCCTACGCGTCGTCGTTCTTCACCGGCAAGTGGAGTTCCATCCAGGTCCGCGCCCGCGACCTGGAGATCGACAACTTCGGCCTGGTGTCCGTCGAATCCGGCGCCGTCGACGTCGAGGTGCCCCCGTCAGCGGTGTGGTCCGGCGATTTCAAGAACGGCTTCACCGAGCGCTACCACACGACGCTGCAGCTCGACGGCCTGTCGTTGGGCCGCCAGTTCGACTTCACCGACCTGGCCATCCAGAACCACGAGGACATCTCGCCCGCCGGCGGCTGGGAAACCGAGGCCATCTTCGAGGCCACTCCCCCGGGGTGGTCGGCGCCCGCGGAAGTCGTCGTCAAGCTGCGGATCGTGCGGGGCGACGCGAAGTTCATCCCCGTCGAGGTCATCTCGGGGCCCGAGGGACCGGATTCGAAGGACGTCCGTCGGGGCCGGGAGCTTTCCGACGACGCCATCGACGCGATCCTGCCCGCCTTCGAACTGGAGTTGACCGGGGCCGAACTGCCCCTGCGCCAGCGGCCCACCCGCATCTACGTCTCGGGCGGCTCCGTCTTCATCGAGGGCGACGAACTGTTCCGCACCGTCTCGCCCGAGGACTTCCTGCCCGTGGCCACGCACGACCCCGAACTCGGCGGGGAGACGGACCGGGGCGACGACTCTTCGCAGTAGTGTCGGAGGCATGAGCGACACCAACGAAAACACGGGAGACGTTCCCCGCCGCCTCGACGGCAACGAGGCAATCGACCGGGCCGCCGAGCAATCCGCGTCGACCGGCGGGCGCAACATCGCGGACCTGCCGGGACTGCCGATCGCGGAGAACACCGCGAACCTGCGCCACGGCCCCAACCTGCACGACGGCCTGCTGGCGCTGCTGCCGCTGGTCGGCGTGTGGCGCGGCGAAGGCCAGGCCGACACCGTCGTCGACGGCCAGTACCGCTTCGGCCAGCAGATCATCTTCAGCCACGACGGCGAGAACTACCTCAGCTACGACTCGCGGTTCTGGAAGATCGACGAGGACGACAACGTCATCGGCCCCGACCTGCGCGAGACCGGTTTCTGGCGCATCAACGACGACGACGAGATCGAGTTCCTGTGCACCCACTCGACCGGCGTCGTGGAGATCTACTACGGCAAGCCGGTCACCGAACGCGCGTGGGAGGTCCAGGCGGCGTCGACGATGGTCACCGCCACCGGACCGGCGTCGCTGGGCCCGGGCAAGCGCCTGTACGGCCTGATGCCGAACAACGACCTCGGGTGGGTCGACGAGCGCCTGCGCGGCGATGAGTTCATCCCGCGCATGTCCGCCCAGCTGAAGCGCTGGGCCGGTTAACGCGCGAGGGCTTCGTCGCAGAGCTCCCTGAACTCGGCTTCCGCTTCCGGGCCGGGCGCGGGGAGCTCTTCGCCGTCGAGGGAGGTCACGCGCACCGCGATGCGAACGGAGGAGACCAGCCACACCGCGTCGGCGGTGCGCAGGTCTTCCGGCGTGAGCTGCGACGGCACGCACTCCCAGCCCTTTTCGGCGGCGAGATCGAACAGCGCGGCCTGGGTCGTGCCGGGCAGCACGCCTTCGCCGGGGTTCGGGGTGAGCAGCCGGCGGCCGCGGACGAGGATGATCGTCGACGTCGGCCCCTCCAGGAGGTTGCCCTCCGCCGAGGTGAAGATGACGTCGTCGAAGCCGTGCTCCTTCGCGTGGCGCAGGGCGGCCATGTTGGCGGCGTAGGACAGCGTCTTGGCGCCGATGAGCGCCCACGGGGCCCGGTTGCCCAGGTCGAGCTCGAAGCCGCGTTCGGCGAGCATGACCCGCACGCCGCGCTCGCGGGCTGCGGCGACGCCGGCGGCGGGGGTGACCATGATGTAGCCGGTCGGCAGGCCCGTGGATTCGCGGCCGCGGGAGTAGACCCACCGCATCGACGCATCGCCGTCGATCGCCCCGTCGTTCCATTCGGCGACGGCCAGCGCGGAGGCTTCGCGCCACCGGTCGAGGTCGGGGGCGGGCAGCTGCAGCATGTCGGCCGAGGACAGGAACCGGTCTTCGTGGCGGGCGACGTTGCAGGCGTGACCATCCCTGATCAACAGTGTTTCGAAGACGCCGTCGCCGCGGACGGCGCCGAGGTCATCCGGGTAGAGGAAGGGCGCCGAACCGTCGGCGACGCGGGGGGCGTCGCCGGAGAGGACGTCGACGAGGATGATGTCGCGATGCGGGGCTGTCATGCCCCATAGCTTATTCCCCGGGCGGCGCGTTACGATGGCCGACGTGACCATCGATGAGTTCAGTCCGATCGTTCATCACGTCGCCGGGGCGGTCGCCGTCCCGGACGGTGATCCCGGTGGGCGGGCGGGCGTCGCATGGCATTACGGCTCGCCTCTGGTCGAACAGCGGGCGATCGCCGACGGCGCCGCACTGGTGGATCGTTCCCACCTCCGCGTCATCCGGGTGTCCGGCCCGGATCGCCTGGAGTGGTTGAACACCCTTTTTTCCCAGAAGCTCGATGATGCGGGCGCCGGCGTCGCCACCGAGGCCCTCGACCTGGATCCGCAGGGGCGCGTCCTGCACCACATGGGCGTGTCGGTCCTGGAGGATTCCGTGCTTCTCGACGTCTCCCCGTTGGGCGCGGAGTCGCTGCACCGTTTCCTGACCATGATGATCTTCCGCTCCGACGTCACCGTCGAGTTCGCGGACCTGGCGATCGTGTCGGTGCTCGGCCCCGACGCCGGGAAGGTGCTCGCCGCCGCGGGTTTGCCGGACCCGGGCGCCGGTGCGGTGGCCGTGTCCGACGACGGAACCGTGGTGCGCGGCACGACGTGGCCGGCGACCGGTGCCCGCGACGTGTTCGTCGCCCGCGACGGGCTGACCGACGCCTGGGATCGCCTGGTTTCCGCCGGCGCGACGCCGACGGGCCTGATGGCGTGGGAGGCCGAACGCGTGGTGTCCCTGCACCCCGAGCCGGGCCTGGACATCGACGGGAAGATGATCCCCCACGAGGCCCCGACGTGGATCGGCCCCGCCGTGCACCTGGACAAGGGCTGCTACCGCGGCCAGGAAACCGTCTCCCGCGTCCACAACCTCGGTCGACCCCCGCGCACCCTGGTGCTGCTGCACGTCGACGGATCCGATTCCGCCCTCCCCGAGCCGGGTGACCCGGTGACCGCGGGCAAGCGCACCGTCGGCCGGGTGGGCACCGTCGTCGAGCACCACGAACTGGGCCCCGTCGCGCTGGCGCTGGTGAAGCGGTCCTCCCAGGAAGGCGTCGATCTCGCCGCGGGCGGCGTCGCGGTGGCCGTGGATCCGTCCACGGTGGATCGGGACGAATCGGTGCGGCCGGGACGGGCGGCCGTCGACAAGCTCCGGGGGCGCTGACGTCCGCGGCGTGGGCCGAAAATTCTCCATTTTCATCTAAATCGCAGGTCAACGGCCTGATTCAACCCCCGATCACGCGCCCCGTGGCGCGGTGTGGCGGATAGGCGTCAACGCTTCGTCCGCAGATGGGCTATGGTGTCACTCAGGAATTAACGCATTAGATGATGGAGGGGCGGCCGAATCCCCGTGCCGCGCCCCGGACCTAAACAAGGGGGTCAGGCCATGGGTCGCGGCCGTGCCAAGGCAAAGCAGGCGAAGGTTGCTCGTCAGCTGAAGTACGACACTCCGGATATGGATCTGGAGCGTCTCCAGCGGGAGCTCGTGGGCAAGTCGGATGATGACGGCGCCTACGATGACTACTCCGATTACTCCGACTGGGAGGATTGGAACAGCGGCGACGACCGCTGACGCACCCGGAGTTTCACCGACCGTGGTGAACATGCCGTGCACAGCGTGAAAAGAAGGGGGCGGGCCCCGGCCGATGTGGCCAAGCCCGCCCCCTTCTTTTGTGCCTCGTCCTTTTATTCCCCGTCGTACGGCGGCCCTGGCTAAAAGCGCGGGTGGTCGCCGCGCAGCACGGCGCGCTCGTCCTCGCCGGCGCGGACGACGCCGAGCTCCCAGGCGTCGATGTGGCGGGCGGTGAGCATGGCCAGGGCGCGGTCGCGGTCCTCCGGGGACACGACGGCGACCATGCCGACGCCCATGTTGAACGTCTTCTCCATCTCCTCGCGGGACACGCGGCCCAGCTCGGCGATGGTGCGGAAGATCGGGCCCGGGGTCCAGGTGGCGCGGTCCATGTCGGCGACCAGGCCCTCCGGCATGATGCGGGCCATGTTGCCGGCCAGCCCGCCGCCGGTGACGTGGCAGAAGGTGCGGACCTCCGCCTCCGCCATCAGCGCCAGGCAGTCCTTGGCGTAGATGCGGGTCGGCTCGAGCAGCTCCTCGCCGAGGGTGCGGCCGAAGTCCTCCATGTGCTCGTCGAGCGGCAGGCCGGCGTTGTCGAGCAGGACGTGGCGGGCCAGCGAGTAGCCGTTGGAGTGCAGGCCGGACGATGCCATGGCGATGATGACGTCGCCCTCGCGGACGCGGTCGGGGCCGAGGAGCTTGTCCTCCTCCACCACGCCGACGCCGGTGGCGGACACGTCGTACTCGTCGGGCTCCATGACGCCCGGGTGCTCGGCGGTCTCGCCGCCCAGCAGGGCGCAGCCCGCCTCGATGCAGCCTTCGGCGATGCCGGAGACGATCTGGGCGACGTGCTCCGGCACGACCTTGCCGATGGCGATGTAGTCCTGCAGGAACAACGGCTCGGCGCCGCAGACCACCAGGTCGTCGACGACCATGGCCACCAGGTCGCGGCCGATGGTGTCGTGCTTGTCCATCGCCTGCGCGACGGCCAGCTTCGTGCCGACGCCGTCGGACGCGGCGGCCAGCAGCGGCTTCTTGTAGTCGCCGAGGGCGAAGAGGCCGGCGAACCCGCCGAGCCCGCCGCGCACCTCGGGCCGCGTCGCCTTCTTGGCGATCGGGGCGAACAGCTCGACGGCGCGGTCGCCCGCCTCGATGTCCACGCCGGCCGCGGCGTAGGAGGCGCCGGTGTTCTGGTTGTCGGTCATGTCGGCTTCACGTCTCCCGGTGAGGTTCGTTGTCGGAAATGTTGTGTCGGATCCGCCGTCCAGCGTATCCGGCGCGGGTCAGGCCGGGGAGGCCTGCATCCGCGCGACGGCTTCGGCGTTGGCGTCCCCGGCGGGCAGGCCCAGCGGGTACACGCCGTCGAAGCAGGCGCGGCACAGGTCGGCGGGCGCCTGCTCGGACGCCTCGGTCATGCCCTCCACGGACACGAAGCCGAGGGTGTCGGCGCCGATGGCCGTGGCGATGCCCTGCACCAGGTCGCCCTCGGGCAGACCATTGGCGATGAGCTCGCCCGGCGAGGCGAAGTCGATGCCGTAGAAGCACGGCCACTTCACCGGCGGCGACGCGATGCGCACGTGCACCTCCGCCGCGCCGGCCTCCCGCAGCATGCGGATCAGCGCGCGCTGGGTGTTGCCGCGGACGATGGAGTCGTCGACGACGACCAGGCGCTTGCCGGCGATGACCTGCTTCAGAGGGTTGAGTTTGAGGCGAATGCCCAGCTGGCGAATGGTCTGCGACGGCTGGATGAAGGTGCGGCCGACGTAGGCGTTCTTGGTCAGGCCCTGGCCGAAGGGAATGCCCGACTCCTGGGCGTAGCCCACGGCGGCGGGGGTGCCGGAGTCCGGAACCGGGATGACCAGATCACCGTCCGCCGGGAACTCGCGCGCCAGCTGGCGGCCGAGCTCCAGGCGCACCGCGTTGACGGAGCGACCGCGGATGACGGAGTCGGGGCGCGCGAGGTAGACGTACTCGAAGACGCAGCCCTTGTGCTTGATTTCGGCGAAACGGCTGGACCGCACGCCGGAGGCATCGATGGCCACGAGCTCGCCCGGTTCGATCTCGCGCACGAACGAGGCGCCGACGATGTCGAGGGCGCAGGTCTCCGACGCGACGACCCAACCGTTGGACAGCCGGCCCAGCACCAGCGGGCGCACGCCCTGGCGGTCGCGTGCGGCGTACAGGGTTTCGCCGTCGGTGAAGGTCAGGCAGAACGCGCCCTCGAGCCGCGGCAGCAGACGCAGGGCCGCCGCCTCCACCGTCGTGCCGGTGTGCGCGGCGCCGTCGTCGGCGCGACGCTCGTCGGCGACCAGCCCGGTCTCGTGCGCCAGCAGGGCGCACATGATGTCGGAGTCGCTGGGCAGGTGGCCGGACAGGTCGACGAGGCCGTGCCCCGCGGCCTCCTCCGCCAACGCGACGTGGTTGATCAGATTGCCGTTGTGCCCCAGGGCGATGTCGGTGCCGTCCGGCGCCATGCGGAACATGGGCTGGGCGTTTTCCCACGACGGCGAACCGGCCGTGGTGTATCGAGTGTGCCCCACCGCGATGTGCCCCTTCAGCGCGTCGAGCGACTGCTCGTCGAAGACCTGGGACACCAGACCCAGATCCTTGAAGACGAGGATCTGGTCTCCGTCTCCCACCGCGATGCCGGCGGCCTCCTGGCCGCGGTGCTGCAGGGCGAACAGCCCGTAATAGGTGAGCTTGGAGACGTCCTCGCCGGGCGCCCAGACGCCGAACACTCCGCACTCTTCGCGGGGCGGCTGCTCCCCGAGATCGTCGAGCGGGGAGGCGGGTGACTGGGATGACGCCGGGACGGGGGAACCGTAGTTCAGGGTATCGGCCACGCCGCCCAGGATAGTCGCGCCGCCGGGGCGCAGACCAAACCGCCCCTTGCCGTTCACCCCAACCTGCACACGGGCAGATGCGCGGCCAGCTCGCCCGCGCGGGTGCCCGACACGTCCATCGACTCGCCGGGCTCCTCCCCCTCACGCTCGCGCGCCTCGTCGAATCCGACCAGGCCGGCGGCGATGCGCAGCCACGTCCGGGGCGTCATCTCGACGACGTTGGGCGGGGTGCCTCGGGTGTGCCGGGGCCCTTCGATGCACTGCACCGCCACGAACGGGGGCACGCGCAGTTCCACGCTGTGCCCGGGCGCTTCTTCGGCGAGCATCCGGGCGGACAGCCGAACGGCCTTGGCCAGCTCCGCACGCCCCGGGCGCGCGGCCGGCTGGCCGTCGTCAAGCAACCACTGCCCCACCGCCGTCATGGCGGTCCTCAATTCGATCGGGTCGACCTTCTTTGCCATGCCCGCATTATTGTGGACGTCATGCCTTCGTCTTCGGTGACCCTCCGTTTCCTCGCCGCCCCCACGGACGTGCTCATGGCCGGCTCCAACAGCGTCCACGGCGGCCGCGTGCTGCAGTGGATCGACAAGGCGGCCTACGCCTGCGCGACCGGCTGGTCGGGGCAGTACTGCGTGACCGCGTATTTCGGCCACATCCACTTCGACCGCCCGATCCCGTCCGGCCACATCGTGGAGGTCCGGTCGAAGATCGCGTACACCGGCCGCACGTCGATGCACATCATCAACGAGGTGCTGTCGCGCGACCCCCGCGAGGGCGAGTTCACCCGCGCCGCGGATTGCCTGGTCATTTTCGTGGCCATGGACGAAAACCGGAAGCCGACCCCGGTGCCGCCGTGGGAGCCGCAGACGGACGAGGAGAAGCGCACCCGGGAAGCCGCGCTGTCCCGCTTCGAGCTGCGCCGCGACATCGAGGCCGCCATGCGCGCGCAGACGTACACCTCCGAGTCTTCGGCCCCGGAGCTGGTGACGCGTTTCCTGGCCAAGCCGTCCGACGTCAACTGGGGCGGCAACGTACACGGCGGCACGGCGATGGAGTGGATCGACGAGGCGGCGTCGGCGTGCTCCATGAATTGGGCGGGGCGGCAGACCATCGCGGTGTACGCGGGCGGCGTGCGGTTCTACAAGCCGATCCACATCGGCGACCTGGTGGAGGTCCGGGCCCGTATTCTGCGCACGGGCACGACGTCGATGCACATGAGCGTCCACGTCCATTCGGGTGAACCCCGCAAGGGGCGCGGCGGCCTGCAGTTGGCGCTGCATTCGTCGATGACGTACGTGGCCATCGACGATGATTTCAAGCCGCAGCCGGTGCCGCATTTCCAGCCGACGACGGACGAGGACAAGCGCCTGTACGCCCACGATCTGGCGTTGAAGGAGCTGCGCAGCAAGTACAAGCCGATGCCGCTGGTCGGTTCCCGGGACAGCGAGTAGGTCCGGGCGTTTTTGGCTTGACGACGGCCCGCGTGGTGGTCCGCGAGCCGGGGTCACATGTCGTCGAGGAGCTTCCGGACGCGTCCGTCGATGTCGTCGCGGATGAGGTTCATGCGCTCCTCCCCCTCGATGCCGCGGAGGCTGGGCTCGTCGACTTCCCAGCGCTCGACGTCGGCCTTCATGCCGTCGCGGGCCGGGATGTCCGCGCCGCCGACGATGATGACGCGGTCGGCGCCGCGCATGACGGCGTCGTCGATGGCGGTGGGCGTGCCGCAGGTCATGTCGGCCCCGATTTCGGAGACGGAGGCCGCGGAGTCCGCGTTGATCGTCGAGGCGGGCGTGAGGCCGGCGGAGCGCACGTCGATGTCGTGGCCGGCTTCGTCGGCGCGCAGGCGCATGATGGCTTCGGCCATCTGGGATTTGCCGCCGTTGGTGTTGCACAGGAAGTAGACGGTGGGCTTGTCGGACATCGTCGCGTCGCTTTCTTAGGTGGGGCGTGGGGTGGCGCCGGGGCCGCGGTCGCGACCAGGATACGTGCGGGGGCGGATCGTCGAACGTTTCTTGTGGGGCGGATGTTTTTGCTTGACGACGGCGGCGGGTACGGATGCGGCCCGATGCACATGTGAACGGTGAGGCGAAACGAACCCGAATCGTTACCCAATGTTCGAAGGAATCG
>NZ_KV787164.1:0-21866 GCF_001807025.1 Corynebacterium sp. HMSC11E11
CCCCCGGCATTGCGCCGGGGGCCTTCGTCGTGTCTGGGGTCCTCGGCGTTTCCGGGGGTTGGGTCTGGCGGTCGTTGTGGCGACCGTCAGAAACCATGTGGGAGTGCGATGCGGTCGAGCTTCCTTCCCGCCCCGGACACGCAAGTCACACCCGTAACTTGCGCAACATTGGCCCCAGATCCGTGCCGCGCGGTATGGTTGCCCCGTTATCTGGAAATGGGCCGCCGTGATCCGTGAAAATGACTGGCCACGGCACCTTTCCCAGGGTGGTTACGACGAGCGGATGGGGCGTGGCGGCGCAAATGGGCGACACTCGGGCATCGCGGAGAGCGCAGGCGGTGCGGTTGGCGCAGGGGGCGCGGGCGACACGACGGATGCCCGCACGGCGATGGGGCGGCCGAATCGCCGCCATGACCTGCGCCGTGCTCGCCTCGGTCGGTCTCGGCATCGCCCCCGCCACGGCCGCCCCGGTCGCACCCGAGGATCGGGTCGTGGCGCCGGAGCCGTCGACCGTCGTCAAGCATGACTACGCGCTGAACTACTCCATGCTGGAGATGGCCATGGAACCGCACGTCGTGGACGAAGACGTCGTGTCGAAGATCCTCGGCGCCACCCCCGGCCCCGTGCACAGGCGCGTCGACGGCGTGTGGTTCTCCTCGCCGACCGCGCCCGCCGAAGCCGACCGGCTCGCCGCCCAGGGAAGGGCGCTGGTCGGGCCGGGCACGCCGATCCTCGTCGGCGACGGCGACTCGCGCAACGTCTGCACCGTCACCGCCGCCGGACGCGACGCCGGCGACCGGCTCATCGCGCTGACCGCCGGGCACTGCGGCGGCGTCGGCGCGCCCGTTCGGTCCATGGACGCGAAGGAAGCCGGCGTGATCGGCAGCGTCCAGCGCGTCGACGCGACGTTCGACTACGCGGTGCTCGTTCTCCACGGCAATGCGGTGCCGACCTCGACGTACGGCGACACTCGCGTCGCGTCGGTCGGTGATCTGCCGAAGGCGGGGGAGATCGCGTGCAAGCAGGGCATCGCCACCGGCCGCACGTGTGGCCCGACGTGGGTCCAGGGCGCGCCCGGTTCCGCCGCCGACCCGCACGTGTCCACCCAGATCTGCGCCGCGCCCGGCGATTCCGGCGCGCCGGTGTTCGTCGGCGATCGTCTGGTGGCCATGGTCATGGGCGCCGATTCCGCCCCGGCGTGCCTGACGCCGCTGCAGGGACCGGTGTTCGCGCCGACGATCGTGACGTCCGTCCGCGCGCAGATCGACGACATGAACCTCCACGGCGGCCCCGGCGGCGGGTTCCGCCTGGCGTAGGAGTTCCGGCGTAGGGGTTCCGGCTACCGGATCCGGGCTTTCGCGGCGACGAGCAGCAGGGCGGTGCGGTCGACTTCGCCGTTGTTGATCTCGCGGTTGAGCTTGTGCAGCACCACCGGGCAGCGCAGGCAGCGGGTGCCGGATTTGCAGCACTTCTTCTTCGGCGTCATCGCGGCGAGTTTGAAGGGGTCCTTGCCGGCGAGCTTCTTCGCGGCTTTGGCCTCGGCTTTCGAGCATTCGGGCAGGCGCAGCGAGGTCGTTGCCGCGGCCTTCTTCTTGGCTTTGGCGGCGTCCTTCTTCTTGGCCTTCTTTTTGCCCTTGTCGCCCTTGGCCATGCGCGTTCCCTTCGTCGCGGATTTTCCCGGATCAGGTTAGCTTCGCCTCACGCGATGTGGGTAGGCGTGGGTGCCTGGCGGGTGTAATCGGGGGTTGCGTGACGACGGCTTGCCTGGCGGCCAGCGCCGCCGAGGCGAATGGCGGCCAAAGGGTGCCGCCGGGGCGAATGGCGGCCAAAGGGTGCCGCCCAGGCGAATGACGGCCAAAGGACGTCGAATCGCCCAAAACGACTCAGTGCCGTTCGTCGTGACCTGCGGAAATGGCGAGTGATAGTGAGTCGTTTTGGGCGATTCGCACTCGTTTGCGGATGTGGGCGACGGCCCGCCCGGTGCGGCGCCTACCTCAGGTAGCCGAGCACGGCGTCGTGGAGCAGACCGTTGGTGGCGACGGCGTCACCGCCGTGCGGCCCGTCCTCGCCGGCCAGCGAAGTGAAACGCCCGCCGGCCTCGGCCACCAGCACCGCCAACGGCGCCAGGTCCCACAACGACACCTCCGGCTCCGCGGCGACGTCCACCGCCCCTTCGGCGACGAGGCAGTAGGAGAAGAAGTCGCCGTAACCGCGCAGGCGCCAGGCGTCGTCGGTAAGCGAAATCAACTGGTCGCGCAGCCCACGGTCCCGCCAACCCGTCAGGGAGGAAATGGCCACCGAACAGTCGGCGACGTCGCCGACGCGGGACACGGTGATCCGCTTCGGGGCCGGCGCACCCGGCGATTCGGCGCGGGCCTCCGACGTCGCGGGTGAACCCACCGCCACCGACGTCCATGCGCCGCCGTCCTTCGCCGCCCACCAGCGACGCCCCAGCGCCGGGGCGGACACCACGCCGACCACCGGCACGCCATCGACCAGCAGCGCGATCAGCGTCGCCCACACGGGCACGCCGCGCACGAAGTTCTTCGTCCCGTCGATGGGGTCGATGACCCACTGGCGGCCCTCGAAGGTCGCGTCGCCGCCGAACTCCTCGCCGAGCACCTCGTCGTCGGGGCGTTCCTCGGACAGCAGCGCCCGCAGTTCCCGCTCGCAGGCGAGGTCGGCGTCGGACACGGGCGTGAGATCCGGCTTGGCCTCGACGTCGAGGTCGGCCGCGCCGAAGCGGGGCATGGTCACCGCGTCGGCGAGGTCGGCGAGCTGGTGGGCGAGGGCGAGGTCGTCGGAGAAGGCGCTCATGAGGGGTAGTCTAGACCGGCCCGACGGAAAGGCCCCGCATGCTCAACGCCCTGACCTACGCGTTTCTCGATTCGATCAATGTTTTGCTGATCGCGGTCGTCGTCGCGTTGGGGATGATGTTGCCCGCCGGCCGGTACCGTCGCATTACGCCGTTGCTGGTGTTCGGTGATTGGCTGGGCGTGGCGGTGCTGGCGTTGGCGGTGCTGGTGGTCTTCGACGGCCTGGGGGATCAGGTCGCGGCGCTGGTGGGGTCGCCGTTGTTCGGGGTGCTGTTGATCATCACGGGCGTGGCCACGGCGGGGCTGACCTTCCGCGGCGGCGATTCGTCGGCGTTGGTGGAGAAGATCCTCGCGCCGCTGCGCACCCCGTCGATCATGACCGTGGCCACCGGTTTCGTCCTCGGCGCCATCCAGTCGGTGACGTCGGTGCCGTTTTTCGCGGGGCTGGCGGTGCTTTCGGCCGGCGGGATTCCGGCGGTGGAGCGGTATCTGGGGCTCATTCTCTATGCGTCGGTGGCGTTGAGCTTGCCGACGCTCGTCGCCATCGCCGTCGGCGTCGTCCGCCATCGCCCGGATTCGTGGCTCGGCCGGGTCTTCGCCCTGGCGCGGGACAATCAGGCGCGGGTGTCGCGGGGCGCCGGGTACCTGGTGTCGTTCCTGCTCGTGTTCATCGGCGTGCTGCACCTGTAGGGCAGTACCCGTAGGGCGGTGCCTTGTGGCGGGCGGTTGCTTTACGACGCCCGCCTGCCGGCCGACGCCCGGTTCCTACGAGTCGAGCGTCCGCGCCAACTCGTCGACGACCGAGGCCGGACCGGCGATGCGCCACCCGTTGACCAGGGCGGAGGAACCTCCGACGCCGGCGACGAGCGCATGACCGGGCAGCCAATCCCACGACGCCACCGAGTGCTGGAACCAGGCGCCCAAGCGGCCCTCGGCCACCCCGGCCAGATCCATCGACGCCGACCCCAGCATCCGCCACGTGGCGAACTTTCCGGCCGCCTCGAGCCACGGCGCCACCATGGCGTCGTCGCCAAGCCAAGTCGAGTGCAGGTAGGTGCCCGCGCTCAGGGCCGCCGGATCGGCGTCGTCAAGCCTGGAAAGCTCGACCAACCCACGCTCGTCGGTGCGCGTGGTGGGCAAATCCGGGCCGCCGACCCACGTCGTCGACCCCGTCGTGCGGTGCACCGCCCCCAGGATCACGCGGTCGGGGGAGTCCGGCGAGCCCTCCACCAGCGCCACCGCCGAGCACCAGTAATCGGAACCCGACGTGAAGTTGTACGTGCCGTCGACCGGGTCGATCACCCACGTGCGGCCCGACGAGCCCTCCTTGGCCGACCCCTCCTCGCCGAGGATGCCGTCGTCCGGGCGCAGTCGGGCCAACTCCGAGACGACCAGCTCCTCGGCCGCGCGATCGGCGGCGGTGACCACGTCTGACACCGAGGTCTTGAACTCCGTCTCCAGGCCCTCCGCCCGCATCCGCGCCGCCAACTCCGCGGCACGCGCCACGACGTGCGCCGCCACCGACGCATCGTCGAGCGATGCATCATCGAAGGAATCGGTCCGGGCGGTCATCGCGTCATCCGTCATGGATCCCATTGTGCACGCGGCCGCCGATCCCGCACCCGGCGTGCCGTTGACGAAGGCTCGACGGCGCAGCCCCCGAAAACCCGCGGGGCCCGTTCGCTACAGTGGAGCGCGTGAATCCCGACGTGACCGCTGACCTCAATGACCTCGACGCGACGCTGACCACCATCGAAAAGGTGGTCGACCCGGCGGAGCTGTCCGATCGGGTCCGCGAACTGGAGGCGCAGGCCGCCGACCCGTCGCTGTGGGATGACCAGGACCACGCCCAGCAGGTCACCTCCCAGCTGTCGCAGGTGCAGGCGAAGCTGAAGAAGGTCACGGAACTGCGCCGACGTCTCGACGACCTGCCCGTCATGTACGAACTCGCCGAGGAAGAGGACGGCGACGCCGCCGCCGAGGCCACCGAGCTGGCCGACGCCGAGCGCGCCGAGCTGCGCGCCGACATCGAGTCGCTCGAGGTGACCACGATGCTGTCGGGCGAGTACGACGAGCGCGAGGCAGTCATCAACATCCGCGCCGGCGCCGGCGGAATCGACGCCGCGGACTTCGCCGAAATGCTCATGCGCATGTACACGCGATGGGCGGAAAAGCACGGCCACAAGGTCGACGTCTACGACATCTCCTACGCGGAGGAAGCCGGCATCAAGTCGTCGACGTTCGTCGTCCACGGCGAGTACATGTACGGCCAGCTGTCGGTCGAGCAGGGCACGCACCGCCTGGTGCGCATCTCGCCGTTCGACAACCAGGGCCGCCGCCAGACCTCCTTCGCCGAAGTCGAGGTCCTGCCGGTCGTGGAGACCACCGACCACATCGAGATCCCGGACAACGAGGTCCGCGTCGACGTCTACCGTTCCTCCGGCCCGGGCGGCCAGTCGGTCAACACCACCGACTCGGCGGTGCGACTGACGCACATCCCGACGGGCATCGTCGTCACCTGTCAGAACGAGAAGTCGCAGATCCAGAACAAGGCCTCGGCCATGCGGGTTCTGCAGGCGAAGCTGCTGGAGCGCAAGCGCCAGGAGGAGCAGGCGGAGATGGATGCCCTGGGCGCCGGCGGCAACGCGTCGTGGGGCAACCAGATGCGCTCCTACGTGCTGCACCCGTACCAGATGGTCAAGGACCTGCGGACCAGCCACGAGGTCAACAACCCGTCGGCGGTCCTCGACGGCGACATCGACGCGTTCCTGGAGGCCGGCATCCGCTGGCGCATGGACCAGGAGAACGAGGACTAGGTTCCCGGCCGCCGCGGGGCCGTGCCATGTGCCGCAACTCATGTGACACATGGTGCGCGTGACCACTAGGGTGATGGCCGTGATCACTTTCGACCGGGTTACCAAGACCTACGCAACCTCCACTCGACCGGCGCTGAACGAGGTGTCGGCTGAGATCGGCAAGGGCGAGTTCGTCTTCCTCATCGGCCCGTCCGGCTCGGGCAAGTCGACCTTCCTGCGCCTGATGGTGCGCGAGGAGAAGGCGGATTCCGGCCGGGTGCTCATCGGCGGCAAGGACGTCGCCAAGCTGCCGCGCCGGCACGTGCCCAAGCATCGCCAGAAGATCGGCTACGTCTTCCAGGACTTCCGACTGCTGCCGAAGAAGAACGTGTTCGACAACGTGGCCTTTTCGCTGCAGGTCATCGGTAAAAGCCGCGACAAGATCGACCCGGCCGTCCGCGAAACCCTCGAACTGGTCGGCCTGGCGGGCAAGGCCAACCGCATGCCCCATGAGCTCTCCGGCGGCGAGCAGCAGCGCGTGGCCATCGCCCGCGCGTTCGTCAACCGGCCGCTGATCCTGCTTGCCGACGAGCCCACCGGCAACCTCGACCCGGACACCTCCGGCGAGATCATGTTGCTGCTCGACCGGATCAACCGGCTGGGCACCACGGTGGTGATGTCCACCCACGACAGCGACGCCGTTGACGCCATGCGCCGCCGCGTGCTCGAGCTGGACAACGGCAAACTCGTGCGCGACGACGCCACCGGCGTCTACGGCCTGGGCCGCTAGGGCCGCCCCGGAAACGACGACCAAAAACGAAGGACGCAGGCGAAAAGACGATGAAGACCCGCTTCGTGCTCGGGGAAGCCCTCTCCGGATTGACCAAGAACATCACCATGACGGTGGCGATGATCATCACCACCGCCATCTCCCTGGCGCTGCTGGCGTCGGGGCTGCTGGTCACCGAGATGACCGACAAGACCAAGGACCTGTACCTCGATCGCGTGGAGGTGCTCATCGAACTCGACGAGGCCATCTCCGCCGAGGACGAGACGTGCTCGTCGCCCGCGTGCGCCGAGGTGCGCGACACCCTGGAGGACCAGGACGGAATCGAGCAGGTCACCTACCGCAACCGCCAGCAGAACTACGAGCATTTCGTGGCGCTGTTCGAGAGCACCGATCCGGCGCTGGTGGCCAACGCGACCCCGGAGTCGCTGCCGGCGGTGCTGCTGGTGCGCCTGGAGGATCCGACGGATTCGTCGCCGCTGGATCCGGTGCTCGGCATGGAGCAGGTCGTCCACGTCACCGACCAGCGCGACGACATCGGCAACGCCGCGTCGAACCTCGACTCGATCCGCAACGCGACGTTCCTCATTGCCGGCATCCAGGCGTTGGCGGCGGTTTTCCTCATCGCCAACATGGTGCAGATCGCCGCGTATTCGCGCCGCACGGAGGCGGAGATCATGCGCATGGTCGGCGCGACCCGGTGGTTCACGCAGGCGCCGTTCGTGCTCGAGGCCGTGTTCGCGGCGATCATCGGCGGCGTGCTGGCCATCGCGGGATTGTTCGCGGGCAAGGCCGCGGTCGTCGACCCGGCGATGCAGGGCCTGTATCAGGCGCAGCTCGTCGCCCCGGTGACCACCGGCGACATTTGGGCCGTCGCGCCGATCGTCATCCTCGTCGGCGCCGTGTTCGCCGGCATCACGGCGCAGGTGACGCTGCGTCTCTACTCGCGCAACTAGCCGCAACTGACGCTGGTCGGCATGGCGTCGACGTCGGGCCCCGCATCCGCTGCGGGGCCTTGTCGTTTCGTTGTCGTTTCGTTGTCGTATCGTCGCCGGATGTCACACCCCGGGCGTCGCGGGCCCGGCTGCTGCGGGTAAACTTCGGGGCATGAATAACGACGACGTGCAGCGCCCGCCGAAGCTCAAAAAAGACGCCTACGAAAAGGAGCTCAAGCGCCTGCAGGCCGAGCTCGTCGAGATGCAGCAGTGGGTCGTGGAGACCGGTGCGCGCCTCGTGGTGATCATGGAGGGCCGTGACGCCGCGGGCAAGGGTTCCGCCATCAAGCGCATCACCCAGTACCTCAATCCGCGCACGTGCCGCATCGAGGCGTTGCCGGCGCCGACGTCGCGCGAGTCGGGCCAATGGTACTTCCAACGTTACGTGGAGAAGTTGCCGACGGCCGGCGAGATCGTCATCTTCGACCGTTCCTGGTACAACCGGGCGGGCGTCGAGCGCGTGATGGGTTTCTGCACGTCGCAGGAGTACCGCCGTTTCCTGCACCAGGCGCCGATTTTCGAGCGTCTGCTGGTCGAGGACGGCATCATGCTGCGCAAGTACTGGTTCTCGGTGTCGGATGAGGAGCAGGTCCGCCGCTTCGAGTCGCGCCGCGAGGATCCGCTGCGCCGCTGGAAGCTGTCGCCGATGGACCTGGAGTCGATCACGCGGTGGGAGGACTACTCCCGGGCGAAGGACGAGATGTTCGTCCACACCGACATTCCGTCGGCGCCGTGGTACACGGTGGAGTCGGAGGACAAGAAGCGTTCGCGCATCAACGTCATCAGCCACCTGCTGTCGACCGTGCCGTACGAGCGCATCGAGCGCGAGATGCCGGAGATTCCGGAGCGTCCGGAGTCGCAGGCGCAGTACGAGCGTCCGCCGCGCACCGAGTTCCGTTACGTGCCGGATGTGGCGCGTCACCTCGAGGACGAGGAGCTGAAGGCGAAGAAGGCGGCCAAGAAGGCGAAGAAGGC
Source organism: Corynebacterium sp. HMSC11E11 (assembly GCF_001807025.1). NCBI lineage: Bacteria > Bacillati > Actinomycetota > Actinomycetes > Mycobacteriales > Corynebacteriaceae > Corynebacterium > Corynebacterium sp. HMSC11E11. The sequence continues at coordinate 8,369 of NZ_KV787164.1, forward strand.
CAAGAAGGCCAAGAAGGCCGAAAAGTCGGGCAAGGGCAAGTCCGGCAAGAAGTAGCGTCGCCGCGTCCGTTTCCGGTTTTTCGTTGCTTTACGACGTTCCGACCGTCCACGTTGCTCGGCGTGGGCGGTCGTTGTCGTCGTAAAGCGATGCCGTGGGGGCGGCGGGTGCCCCTTGTGCGAATTGCGGTTAACCCTTTTGTGGCGGCCCATCTGTGTCCTGTGCCACACTGGGCGGCATGACCGATTCTGTGATCAAGGACGTTTCCGGCCGCACGGGCCGCCTGACCCTCAACCGACCCAAGGCGCTCAATTCGCTGGATCTGGGCATGGTCCGGCACATCAACGAGGCGCTCGACGCGTGGCGCGACGATGACGCCGTCGAGCAGGTCGTCGTCGTGTCCGAGCACCCGAAGGCGTTTTGCGCCGGCGGCGACGTGCGTCAGATCCGCGACGCCCAGATCGCCGGCGATTCCGCCGAGGGCGACGCGTTCTTCTCGGAGGAGTACGAGATGAACGCCGCGATCGCGGAGTTCTCCAAGCCCTACGTCGCGGTCATCGACGGCATCGCCATGGGCGGCGGCCTCGGCGTGTCGCTGCATGGTTCGCACCGCGTGGTCACCGAGCGCGCCTCGGCCGCGATGCCGGAGATGGCCATCGGATTCCTGCCGGATGTCGGCATTTCGTGGTTCTCGCAGCATGTCACCGCGGCGTCGGGTCAGCCGGAGCCGGCGATCGCGCGTTTCCTGGGACTGACCGGTTACCGCCTCAACGCCGCCGACCTGCTGTGGGCCGGGTGGGCCACGCACTTCGTTCCGCAGGAGTCGCTGGCGGACTTCCTCGCCGCCGTGGACGCCGACGGCATCGAGGCCGCCCTCGACGAGTTCGCCGAGGACCCGGCCAAGGCCGGCGAGTCGAAGCTCGCCGCGTTCGCCCCCTGCGTCCGTCAGGTCTTCGGCTTCGACACCTGGCGCGAGATCGAAAACGCCCTCGACGGCGGCGCGTGCTCCGGCGAGGAGCGCCGCGTGATCAACGACCTGCTGCGCTCGGCCGCTCCGACGTCGCTCGTCGCCGGCGCCGAACTGTACGCCGCCAACGCCGCAGAGGGCGTCGACCTGCGTGCAGGCCTGCGCAACGAGTACAACATCGGCCGCATCCTGCGCCACGACCCCAACTTCGCCGAGGGCGTGCGCGCCGTGCTGGTGGACAAGGACCGCAACGCGCAGTGGAACCCGACGTCCACCGACGAGGTCGACCCGACCCCGTACCGTGAGGCAATCGGGAAGTAACCGAGGGACGTGGCCTGCGGCCGCGGGGATGGACCCGGGGGAGTTGGCCCGGGGGAGGGGGCGGCCACGCCTTTCTCAAGACCGGCCGCTCCTTCTTGGAGCCCGGCCACCCTTTCCGGCAAACCTTTCCGGCAAACCGAGCCGCCCCGATGTGCGCATCGGGGCGGCCGTTATGGTTCAGGCATGCCCGAAGGTCATGTGATTCACCGTCTTGCGCGGGATTTCAACGAACGGTTCACCGGCCGACCGCTGTCGGTGACCAGCCCGCAGGGGCGGTTTGCGGCGGAGGCGGCGGTCGTCGACGGCCATGAGCTCGACCATGCGGAGGCGTGGGGCAAGCACCTGTTCTTCGAGTTCGACGTGCCGCGGCCGGACCACATCATCCACATTCACCTGGGGTTGATCGGCCAGCTGAAGTTCGAGGGCCCCGACGACGTCGCGGGGCAGGTCCGGTTGCACGTGTCCAACGGCGAGGAATCGGCGAATCTGCGCGGGCCGCAGTGGTGCCGGTTGATCACCGACGAGGAGCGGGCGGCGGCGATTGCGAAGGTGGGGCAGGACCCGCTGCGCGACGACGCCGACCCCACCGAGATCGTCGACCGCGTGCGCCGGTCGCGCAGGCCCATCGGCGCGTTGCTCGTCGACCAGAAGCTCTACGCCGGCGTAGGCAGCATCTACCGGACCGAGACCCTGTTCCGCCTGGGCGTCCACCCGCTGACGCCGGGGGCGGACCTCGATGTCGGGACGCTCGAGGCGATGTGGGTCGACCTGCGCGAGCTGATGGAGGACGGCGTGCGCGTCGGCCGCATCGACACCGTCCGGCCCGAGCACACGCCCGAGGCGATGGGGCGGGAACCCCGCGAGGACGACCACGGCGGCGAGGTGTACGTCTACCGCCGGACCGGGCAGCCGTGCCACGTGTGCGGCACTCCCGTTGTCGAGGTCCCGATCGAATCGCGTCGGGTCTTCTACTGCCCGACCTGCCAGTCGGCCTGACCATCGGCGCCGGTTCAGCCACCGGCGACAGTCGGCCCCCGTGCTGGCTCGACTACCTGTGCCGTCCACCGGGCGGGGCGAAGTCGTCGGCGATCATCGCCGCGAGTTCCCGATAGGCCATGCGCGTGGCGGGCCGCAGCATGTCGATGTCGATGTCCGCGCCGCGCGCGATGTGCGGGTCATGCGGGATCACCTGCACCGCCCGGCAGCGCTGCCCGAACAGGTCGCGCAGCGCCTCCGCCTCGACGCCGGCGTCGGTGAGCTGGTTGACGACGACGACCGTCGACGACACCAGGTCCGCCCACCCGTGCGCGGACAGCCAGTCCAGCGTCGCCCACGCCGATCGGGCTCCGTCGAGGGCGGGCGTGGCCACGAGCACCAGGCAGTTGGCCTGGGCCAGGATCGCCGACACCGTCCCGTGCACGATTCCGGTGCCGCAGTCGGTGAGCAGGATGTTGTAGTGCCGGCGCAGGATGTCGAGCGTGCGGTCGTAGTCGGCGGCGGAGAAGGCCTCGCTCATCGACGGATCTCGTTCGCTGCCCAGCACCTCCAACCGCGAGGGGGCCTGGGTCGTGTACGAGCGGACTTCGGCGTAGCGGTCGGTCGACGGGGCGCGCAGGAGGTCCCGCACGGTGGCGGGGTTGGGGTCGGGCACCCGGTGGGCCAGGGTGCCGAAGTCGGGGTTGGCGTCGATGGCGATGACGCGGTCGCCGCGCAGCGACGCGAAGGTCGCGCCGAGGCCGATGGTCGTCGACGTTTTGCCCACCCCGCCCTTCACGCTGAGCACGGCGACGCGGTAGTCGCCGATGACCGGACGCCGGATGCGTTCGAGCAGTTCGCGTTCGGCGCGCTCGGCGGAGGATTCGCCCGGGTTGACGCGGCCGCCCGATGCGCGGTGCACCATGGCCCGCCAGCCCCGGCCCGGCCGCGGTCGTTCGGCGACCAGGCCGGCGATGTCGCCGACCGTCATTGGCCGCTGCTCGGCGTCGACGTGATCCCGGGCCGGAACCCGATGCGGATGATCCTTGCCCTCTGCGGGCCGCGGGTCGTCGCGCAGCGGCGCCGGCTCCTCGCGGTCGGGTTGCACCCGGTGGTCCAGCAGCGGAACCTGCGGGCGTGCGGTCGGATTGACGATGATCTGTCGTGACGGCGTCGATGCGCCGGATGAGTCCCCCCTCATGCTCAGGGAAACTACCGCAGCACCGGGGAGCCCGCGACCGCAGAGAACGGGGCGCCTCAGAGCAGCACGACGATGACCACCAGCACCGTGATGGCGGCGTCGAGGAGCCCGACGGTTTTCGGCGTCCACGGCTTGTCGCGGCGGGCGCCGGTGATCGGCATGAGCGTCGCCCGCGCGAGCATTACGACGGCGGCGACGATGGTCGCCGGGTGGAACGGATCCCCGCCGGTGCCGAGCACGGCGACGACGGCGGCGACGAGCGCGACGACGTGATAGCCCACCGATCCGATGAACCAGGGCTTTGAGCCGCGCTCGCGGATGAGCGTCTTCACGTAGGGCACGGTGCCGACGAAGTACGCCAGGTACACGGCGAATGCGGCCCACGCCTCCGCGTCCAGGCCGCCCCCGGCCCAGGCGGCGACGGGCAGGATGAGGCAGGCCGCGATGACGGTGGATACGCCCGATGCCAGCGACCTCGGACGCCGCTTCCATGCTTCGAAGACGGCCACGGCCACCAGCGGCGCGAACGCCGGGACCCACATGAGGAGCCGCCAGTCGAAGATCAGCGTCGTCAAGCCCGCGATGGCCGTAAGCGACCCGTACACCAGGACCGGCGGACGGTTGCGTTCGCGGAAGCGCGAGCGGATCCAGACGCTGCCGGCGAAGAACGTGAAATAACCGAGCCACCACGTCAGCAGCAGGGGAATCGCGGTCCACGACGGTGCCAGGATGACACCGGTGATCGCGGGGACGGTGACCATGAACCAGGCGCCGTGCTGGTCGGGCACCCAACCGGGTGCGCGGCGACGCTTTCGGGGCTTGCGTTGCACCCTGCGCTGCACCCTGGTCTCGGACATGACCCCCAGCATACTAATGCGAATTCATGATGGGCAATTGGCGTGGACTTTTCCGCCCATTCGGGCCACTCTCCGGCGCACCGCTGCTAACGTCGGCAGCGAACATTCTCAGGGCGGGGTGGAATTCCCCACCGGCGGTGACGCCGGGCCACGCGTGGCCCGGACGAGTCCGCGAGCGCTCCCTCAGGGGAGGTCAGCAGATCCGGTTGGAACCCGGAACCGACGGTCATAGTCCGGATGGGAGAGAAGGAGATCCACCGTGGATTCCGTCATGTCCGCACTCGTCGGTTTTTTGACCGCGCAGCTGACCATCGGGGGAGCGCCCATTTTGGTGCGCGAGATCGTCGGCAATCTTTTCGGCCTCGGTTCGGCGTATCTGGGCATGCGCCGCCTGGTCTGGGCCTGGCCGGTGGGCATCGCCGGCAACATCCTGCTGTTCACGGTGTTCCTCGGCGGCGTCTTCCACACGCCGCAGGACCTGGACCTGTACGGCCAGGCGGGGCGGCAGGTGATGTTCCTGCTGGTCAGCGTGTACGGCTGGTGGCGGTGGGCGCAGACGCGCCGGGTCGTCGCGGGCGACGGTTCCGGGCGTGACGACGCCGCCGTGATGCCCCGATGGGCCACCGGCCGCGAGCGCATGGTCATGCTCGCGTTCGCCGTGGGAGGCACCGTCATTTTCGCCAGGATCTTCGGGGCCCTGGGCTCGTGGGGGCCGTGGGCCGACGCATGGATCTTCGTCGGGTCGATGTTGGCCACCTGGGGCATGGCGAAGGGCTGGACGGAGTTCTGGCTCATCTGGATCGCCGTCGACGTCGTCGGCGTGCCGCTGCTGTTCCTCGGCGGCTACTACCCTTCGGCGGCGCTGTACCTGTTCTACGGCGGGTTCGTCACCTGGGGTTTCGTCACCTGGCTGCGGATCCAGCGTCAGGATCGTGCGGCGGCGGCCTCGTCGAGCAGCCTGTCCAGCGTGACGACGACCCCCGAGTCCGTGTTGGACGGCGCCAGGTAGTTCGCGGCGGCCTTGATGTCGTCGTGGGCGTTGGCCATGGCGAAGGACATGTCGCCGGCGCCCATCATCTGCAGGTCGTTGAGGAAATCGCCGAACACGGCGGTCTGCGCCGGAGTGACGCCGAGACGTTCCTGCAGCGCGCGCACCGCGTGGCCCTTGTGGCGGCCGGGGACCATCATGTCCACCCAGCACCGTCCGGAGACGGCGATTTCGAGTCGGTCGCCGACCAGGCGCTCCATCATCGGGGCGGCGTCGAGCCCGGAGCCCCGGTCGTCGAAGATGGCCAGCTTGATGACGCCTTCGTTGACCTCGTGGAGATCGTCGACCACGGCCCGCGAGTGGTAGTACTTCGCGGCCTCGTCGTTGAAACCCGGCTGGTCGATTTCCATGTGGGCGACCTCCGGATGGCAGACGATGAGACCCATCGGCGCACCGTCGGCGCGGGCGGCGCGCACGGCGTCGATGACATCGTCGACGATGCCCGGATCCATGCCGTCGGCTGCGGAGAGTTCGCCGTCGCGGGCGACGACGTTGCCGTTTTCGGCGATGAACGTCTCGACCGCCGCACCGGATTCGGTGCGGATGCCGCCGAACATGTCGCGCAGCGTCGCATGCTGCCGGCCCGATGCCGGAGCGAAGGTGACGCCGGCGGCGCCGAGCCGATCGAGAAGACGGGGCAGGTCGGCGGGCAGCTCACCGGCGTCGTCGAGAAGCGTGCCGTCCATGTCCACCACCACCAGGCGCAGGTCGGCCGGGGCGGCGGGGAAATCGGTGGGCCGGGGGTGGCCGGCGGAATCGGCGTGATCGGGGGTATCGCACATGACCGCGACCCTAGCGCCGAATCCGGATCGGCGGGAACGCCTAATCCTCCGGCAGCGGCGGCTGGTGGCGAAGATCCCGGGCCTCGGCCCTGCGGACCTCACGGGGCTCGTCGTCGCGGTGCTTGCGGCCGGAGCGGGGGAATTGCCAGTTGCTCAGGCCGGGCAGTTTCTCCAGCGCCTCGCGGCCGGCGTCGAGGGAACGGCGGAACACCTCGCCGCCGACGTCGCGCGTCCGATCCAACGCATCGGAGGCCAAATGCTCCGCCTTGCGCAGCAGCTCCTCGCGCTTTTCCTCCCGACGACGCTTCGCCTCCGCCGCATCGTTTTGCCGGGTGCGCTCCCGCTCGAAGGCCTCTGCGTCGCGGGCCTCGGCGTCGGAAAGCCTCTTCGACGCCGCGGCCGCAGCGTCCCAGCTTTCCTCCAGACTCTCCGCCAGATGCAGCATCGAGTCGATGCGCCGCTCCATGTCCCGCATCTTCTCGCGGTACCCCGACTGAATGTCGTAGCGGCGCAGCAGACGGCGGGCCCGCGTGGCGTCGTCGCGCCACGAGGCGATCGGGCCCTCCACGATGGAATCGTCCGCGATGAACCGGTGCTCCCACGGATCGACGTCGGGCGACGACAGATTCGAGCGCAGGCGCTCATCGCGATCCAGCACCTCCTGCACCAGCAGGCGGGCGCGCTCCTCGGCATGGGAGGCGCGGGCGGAACGAGAATTGTCGGATCGGAAAGTCACGCGGCCCATCCTACGGACGGGACAACCACCGGTGCAGGCGACTTGCGGCGACTAGAACAGGCCGGTCGGGTTCGTGGCGTAGCTGACCAGCAGGTTCTTGGTCTGCTGGTAGTGCGACAGCATCATCAGGTGGTTCTCGCGGCCGATGCCGGACTTCTTGTAGCCGCCGAACGCCGCGTGCGCCGGGTACACGTGGTACGCGTTGCACCACACGCGACCGGCCTGGATGGCCCGGCCCGCCTTGTAGATGTTGTTGTTCGACCGCGACCACACGCCGGCGCCGAGGCCGAACATGGTGTCGTTGGCGATCTTCACGGCCTCGTCGAAGGAGGAGAACGTGGTCACGCCGAGCACCGGGCCGAAGATCTCCTCCTGGAACAGGCGCATGTCGTTGACGCCGGAGAAGATGGTCGGCTCGATGTAGTAGCCGCCCGACAGGCTGCCCTCGAGCTGTGCCTGGCCGCCGCCGAGCTCCAGCTTGGCGCCCTCGGTCTTGCCGATTTCGATGTACTTGAGGATCTTGTCCAGCTGCTCCTTCGACGCCTGCGCGCCGACCATGGTCTCGGTGTCCAGCGGGTCGCCGCGGCGGATCTTGGACACGCGCTCGATGCCCAGCTGCACGAAGTCATCGGCGATGGACTCGTGGACGAGCGCGCGCGAGGGGCAGGTGCACACCTCGCCCTGGTTGAGGGCGAACATGGAGAAGCCCTCGACGGCCTTGTCCCGGAAGGCGTCGTCGGCGTCCATGATGTCGTCGAAGAAGATGTTGGGGGACTTGCCGCCCAGCTCCAGGGTGACGGGCACGAGGTTGTCGGCGGCGGTCTTCATGATGATCGAGCCCGTGGTGGTCTCGCCGGTGAAGGCGATCTTGGCGATGCGGTCGGAGCCGGACAGGGCGGCGCCGGCTTCCTCGCCGAAGCCGTTGACGATGTTGACCACGCCGTCGGGCAGCAGGTCACCGATGAGCTCGATGAGGTGCAGGATCGACGCGGGGGTCTGCTCGGCCGGCTTGAGCACGACGCAGTTGCCGGCGGCCAGGGCGGGGGCGAGCTTCCACGTGGCCATGAGGATGGGGAAGTTCCAGGGGATGATCTGCCCGACGACGCCGAGCGGCTCGTGGAAGTGGTAGGCGACCAGGTCTTCCTCGATCTGCGACAGGCGGCCCTCCTGGGTGCGGGCGGCGGCGGCGAAGTAGCGGAAGTGGTCGATGGCCAGGGGGATGTCGGCGGCGAGGCATTCGCGGATGGGCTTGCCGTTGTCCCACGTCTCGGCGACGGCGATTTCCTCGAGGTGTTCTTCCATGCGGTCGGCGATCTTGTTGAGCACCTTCGCCCGCTCGGCCGGCGGCGTCGTGCCCCAGGCGGGGGCCGCGGCGTGAGCGGCGTCGAGGGCCTTCTCGATGTCCTTCGCGGTGGAGCGGGCGACTTCGGTGAACACTTCGCCGGTGACGGGGGAGACGACTTCGAAGTAGTTGCCGTCGACGGGGTCCTGGAAGCCTCCGTCGATCCAGTTGCCGTAGCGCGGTTTGAACGACATCTTCGCGCCGTCGGACCCGGGGTGGGCGTAGGTGGTCATTGCGGTCCTCCTGGTGGTGCGTGGGATCGGGTGTGCCGAGTGCGCCGAGTGCGGCGGTCGGGGCGCCCCGTGCGTGGGCGGCCCGCCCTCGACGAATCGACGGTGATTCACGCCACGCGAAGCGTTGTCGCGCAAACCTAATCACGTGTCGCTTTCGTGTCAACGATGATTTTCTCCCACCCTGGTCATCGCTACCCTGGCCCCATGATCACCGTTCCGGAACTGCTCGCCCCCGTCGATCCCGAGGCGCCGTTGCTCGTCGTGGCCACGCGCGAGGAAGCCGAACACCTCGCCGTCGACGTTCCCGTGCTGCTCACCGGCATCGGCCGCATCAACGCCACCGCTGCGCTGTCGGAGACGCTGGCCCGGGGACCGTCGCCGACGACGGTGCTCAACGTGGGCACCGCGGGTGCGCTTCACGACGGCCCGTCGTCCGGATTGCACGGCGTCCACCGCATCAGCCGCGTGGTGCTCCACGATTTCTCCCATTCGGCCGTGCGCAGGTTGGCGGGCGCCGACGCATACCCTCCGATCGCCCTCGATGTGCCGGCCGACGAGGCTGGGGAGGGGCCGTCGTCAAGCACCGCGGAAACCGGAAAAGTTCTGGCCACCGGCGACCTGTTCGTGGAAGACTCCGCGACCCGCGCCCGCCTCGCCGCCACCGCCGACCTGGTGGACATGGAGGGCTACGCCATCGCGTGGGTCGCCCGCAGGTACGGGGTGCCCGTGGAACTGATCAAGCTGGTGTCCGACCCCGCCGACGAATCCGCCGGCACGCTGTGGGTCGACGGCATCGCGGAATGCTCGCGGGTGCTCGGCGAGCACCTGGAGGCGCGGCTGGGCGGGTAGCGCTCGTGGCGCGCGGCGGCGTCAGACGGTGAAGCGGACGCCGGTCAGTTCCTCGGTGAGCACCCACAACTGGGCCTGCTTGCCGATGTCCCTCGACACCTTCGACGACTTCGCCATCCCGACGTCGCCCTTGGCCTCGAACGGTCCGGTCGGGCCGAGGAAGGAACCGCCGGGCACGGTCTCGTCCGTCGCCGCGGCGAGCAGGGGATCGGCGCCCATGTCGGCATCGCTGAAAAGCTTGTCGACGGCCGGCTCGCCGATCCTGCCCAACAACCCGGGCAGCCGACGCATGAACGCCGTCGCCGCAATGCCGGGATGCGCGATGACGCACCGCGCCCGCGCACCGTCCACAGCGGACGCGGCGGCCTGCGCCAGGCGACGATCCAACTCCCGGCCGAACATCAAACACGCCAGCTTCGACTGCGCGTACGCCCGGAAACCGCGGACATCGGCCGAATTCGGGTCGGCCCACCTCAAATCGCGGACGTGGGAGTGGGCCAACGACGACACCTCGACGACGCGGGCGCCGACGACATCGCGATACAGGGGCAGCAGATGCCGCGCGAGCAGGAACCCGCCGACGTAATTGGTGGCGAAGTGGATCTCCCAGCCGAGGGAATTCTCCGCGTGATCGCCCGGCACGATGAGCCCGGCGTTGTTGACGAGCACGTCGACCGCGTCGGTGCGGCCGGCGATCTCGGCGGCGGCGCGTTCGACGTCATCCGGCTCCGACATGTCGGCCAGGACGACGCCGACGGATCCGGCCCCGGCGGCGTCGATGCGGGTCCGCGCCGCGGTGGCCCGTTCGGGGTTGCGGCACACCATGATGATGTCCGCCCCACGCCGCGCCAACTCGGTGGCGACGACGAAACCGATGCCCGAGTTTGCGCCGGTGATGACCGCGGTGCGTCCGGTCTGATCGGGGATGAGGTCACGCGTCCAAGTCACGGCCCTCATTGAACCACCGGACGGCCGAGTCCGCGGTTCGAGGTTTCGCAGGCTTCGCCGAGGACCGCGTCGGTTCGGCGCGGCTCGGCGATCGTGGTTAGTCAGCGACCATGGTCTCCAGGGTGAACTCCGGGTGCTCCTTCTCGATGAAGGACAGCTTCCACTTGTCGCCGAACAACGCGATGAGCGCGCCGTCGGAGCGGGTGAAGATCTCCACGCCGCGCTGCTTGGCCAACTCCGGCGCGGTCTTCTCGTCCGTGCGGCGGGCAACCGAGTAGGGGATCGGGTCCGCGACCGTTTCGACGTTGTACTCGTTTTCCATCCGGGCCATCATGACCTCGAACTGCATCGGGCCGACGGCGGCCATGACCGGGGCGGCGTCGCCGCGGGCGTCGTTGCGCAGGATCTGCACCACGCCCTCGGCGTCGAGCTGCTCGATGGCCTTGCGGAACTGCTTGTACTTGCCCAGCGACTTGGCCCGCAGGGTGCGGAAATGCTCCGGCGCGAACTGCGGCATCGGCGAGAACTGCACCTTGCGGCCCGAGTAGATCGTGTCGCCCGGCGCCAGCGAACCGGCGTTGACCAAACCGACGATGTCACCCGGGTAGGCGGTTTCGACGGTCGAGCGCGTCCGGCCGAACACGGTCAGGGCGTACTTCGTCGAAAAGCTGCGGCCCGACTGGGCGTGGGTGACCTGCATGCCCCGGTCGAACTCCCCGGACACGACCCGCATGAACGCGAGTTTGTCGCGGTGGTGGGCGTCCATGCCGGCCTGGACCTTGAACACGACGCCGGCGAAATCGTCCTCCGGGCAGCGGATTTCGTCGATGGCGCCCTGACCGCCGGCCGCGGCGGCCTCGACGGCGGCGGGATCGGACTCGCGGGCGGCGGGCGCGGGGGCCAACTCGCACAGCGTGTCCAGGATCTGGTGCACGCCCCAGTTGAGCATGGCGGAGGCGAAGATCACCGGCGAGGTGTCTCCCGCGAGGTACATCTCCTGGTCGTGGTCGGCGCCGTCGGCCGACAGCAGCTCCGATTCCTCGGCGGCGGTCTCCCACGTGTCGCCCTGCTCGGCGGCGGCCTCGTCGGGGGTCAGGTGCGTTTCCTCGGCGATGGTCGACCCGCCGGCGGTGCGCTCGAAGCGGATGAACTCCTCGGCCTCGCCGTCCTCGCCGCGGCGGAGCAGACCGCGGAAATCACCGGCCTCGCCGACGGGCCAGTACAGCGGGGTGGGCTGCAGGCCGATTTCCTCGACGATTTCGTCCATCAGCTCCAGCGGCGCCTTGCCCGGGCGGTCCCACTTGTTGATCACCGTGATGATCGGGATGCCGTTGGACTTGCACACCCGGAACAGCTTCAGCGTCTGCGGCTCCAGGCCCTTGGCGCCGTCGACGAGCATGACCGCGGCATCGACGGCGGTGAGCACTCGATAGGTGTCCTCCGAGAAGTCCGCGTGGCCCGGGGTGTCCACCAGGTTGATCATGTACGGCTCGCCGTCGTGGTTTTCCGGCGCGTACTCGAACTGCAGGGCCGACGAGGCGATGGAAATGCCGCGGTCCTTCTCCATGTCCATCCAGTCGGAGACCGTGGACTTGCGGCCGGCCTTGCCGTGGACGGCGCCGGCCTCGCTGATGACGTGCGCGTGCAGCGCCAGCGCCTCGGTGAGCGTGGACTTGCCGGCGTCGGGGTGCGCGATGACCGCGAACGTGCGGCGGCGTGCGGCCTCATCGGCGAGGGTGTTCATGGATTCCTTTGCGTCGTCGTTTTCTGCGGGTGGCAGGTGGTCAAGGATAGTCGCGGTGCTTTGCGACGATTCCGTCGCTCCGGGCGTGGCTCCGGGGGTGGCTCTACCCGTGGCTCCGACCGTCGTCTTACTCGTCGGCGGCGTTCTTGCTCAACTGTTCGGCGTAGGCGCGGATTTCGTCGTCGGGGTCGAAGCGCCGGTCCTGCAGTTCGGCGGGCCAGTTGTCGGGGTCGGGGTCCTTGACGGCGGTGGCGTAGGGCGCGAACTCCTTGACCGAACGGAAGCGGATGGCGGTGGCGGAGTCGGGGTCGTCGGGAAGCGGCGCGGACACGGACACGTCGTGGACCGCCCGCGGCAGGCCGGTGATGGGGTTGGTGGGCCATTCGACGCCGAAGGTCACCGTCGGGGCGGCGTCGACGGCCGCCGGGTCGGAGGGGAACAACAGGAATTCGACGAGCCCCGAGTCCGGCGCGAAGTACCAGCCGCCGTCGTGCAGCAGGGCCCGCAGTTCCATTGCGGCGGTGAGGCAGCGGTCCATGCCCGTGCCCTCGTAGGCGTCGAGTGCGTCGTCGATTTCGGCGAGGGTGAATTCGCCGTCGAGCAGTGCGGCGACAACGTCGGCGTCGCCGGCGGGGATCGACCCGGTGGCGAGGACCGCGGGAGCTTTGCCCGTGGTGGCGTCGGCGGTGGTCGCGGCGTCGGCGGCGGCCTCGGCGGCGTGTGCTTCGTCGTTCCGGCTCATGGTGCGCAGTCTATCGGTCGACCCGGATCTCCCCGAAGCCGCGGCGACGGCCCAGGTGGTCGCGGCGTCTCATGCGCGGATCGGCTTTCCGGTGGCACCATGGAGGCGAACGCGTCTTCCGGCGCTCGCCGGCGTTGTCCGGGGCCCGCCCGCCCCGTGCCGGCGTTTGTTCGAGCAAGTCAGATGGAATCTGACGGAAAGGTGACTCACATGAGCATCAGCGACATTGGACCCAAGCCGAACGCCTTCGACATCGAGACCGAGACCCGCGACAACGCGAACTACCGCAGCGTGGCGTGGACCGGCAAGTACCTGCAGGTGACCCTGATGTCCATCGAGCCGGGCGGGAACATCGGCCTGGAGGTGCATCCGGACACCGATCAGTTCCTGCGCGTCGACGCCGGCAAGGGCGTCTGCAAGATGGGCCCGGCGAAGGACGACCTCAGCTTCGAGCAGGAGGTGTCCGACGGTTGGGCCATCGTGGTGCCGGCGGGGAAGTGGCATGACGTCGTCAACACCGGCGACGAGCCGCTGCGTCTGTACTCCATTTACGCGCCGTCGCATCACGCGGCGGGCATCGTGCAGGCGACCCCCGAGGACGCTGAACGCGACGAGGAGTCCGGCAAGGATGTCCCGCCGGAGTGGACCGTCCAGCCCGACAATCCGTCGGAGGACGGGCACGCGTAGGTTTTCCGCGCGTTTCCCGTCGGCGGCCCGCGCCGCGCTTGTGTCGCGGGTTGCTTGACGACGACCCG
>NZ_KV787165.1:0-16008 GCF_001807025.1 Corynebacterium sp. HMSC11E11
AGGCGAACGCCTCCCCGCCGATGGCCGCCCGGACGACGCCCGCACGAGGCGAGGCGCCGGGGTGCGCGGCGGTCGGTTCGGGCAGATCGACGTAGCCTTCGAGCTCCGCCGCCCACCACCGCCCCAGCGCCGCCGCCCCGGGACCCGATCGGCTCCGGCGGGCGCGGGCCCCGATGTCCCGGGGCTGCGCAATCGGGCCGGGCGACCAGCCGCTGTTCCCCAAACGCGCCTCGTACGCCGCCGCAAGGTGGTCGAAGAGGGTTTCCAGGGACGAGTGGTCCGCGGCGATGTGGTGGACCGCGACGACGAGCACCGCCCGTTCCGCGCCCACGGCCACGCATTCGAAATGCACCGGAATCTCCTCCGCCACGTTCCAGCGCCTGGCCAGCATCTGCGCCACGTGGCCCGGCACTTCCCCGGCGGGGAGGGTCGTCCACGCCAGCGTCGGCCCGTCCGGGTGGATTCGTTGCACGGGGTGTCCGTCGACGACGGGGTAGGTGGTGCGCAGCCCCTCATGGGCCGCGACGACGTCGGCGACGGCGCCGATCAGCGCGGCATCGTCGCGTGGTCCCCGAAGCACCATCGGCACCACGATCCGGTATCCGTCGTCCGTGACCCGGTCGATCACCCACATGCGATGCTGCCCCGGGGTCAGCGGGTGGTCGGCGGGGCCGTCCGGGGCGTCGTCTCCGGCACCGTACCGGGCGTCGTCCCCGACGCGGGCCACCGCGCCCGATCCCGTGGGGCCGTCGCCCGAGAGCCGAGCCAACGCCCGGGCCGTCGGGTTGTCGATGACGTCCCGCATGGTCACGTGCAGCCCGAGTTCCCGGAGCCGGTGGGTCAGCCGGAGGACCATCAGCGAGTGCCCGCCGAGGGCGAAGAAGGAATCGTCGACGCCCACGTCGTCGGCCCCGAGGCACTCGGCCATCATGGCCGCGATCCGATCCGCCGGACCACCGTCGTCGAGCGGGGCCGGGGTTCCGGGCGTAGCCGCCGACGCAGCGCGGGCCCCGCCGTCCCCGGATTCCCTCGACGGCCGGGGCCGCCGCGCCAGCGCATCCCGGTCGACTTTGCCGTTGCGGTTGAGGGGCAGGTGCCCGAGCGCCTCGACGACCGCCGGGGCCATCGCCTCCGGCAGCAGCCGGGCGGCGTGGGCCACCAGGTCGGGACGGTTGCCGTGCCCGCCGTCGGTGACCGCGAAACCCCTGACGACCCCGTCCCGGACGGTCACCGCCGCGGCATGGACTCCGGGGTGGGCGAGCAGCGCGGCCTCCACGTCGCCCGGTTCGAACCGTACGCCGCGGACTTTCACCTGATCGTCGACCCGTCCGTGGCACACCAGCCCCTCCGGCGTCCGGGACGCCAGGTCCCCGGTCCGGTAGCGGCGCCGCCCGCCGGGGGCCGCCACGAACCGCGCCGCCGTTTCCGCCGCCATGCCCCGGTACCCGCGCGCCAATCCGTCGCCGGACAAGTACAGCTCCCCGATTCGCCCGTCGGGCACCGGGCGCAGCTTCTCGTCGAGGATTTCCGCGGTCAGATCCGGGCGGGGTTCGCCGACGTGCACCACCGGATTCATGGGGTCGGCGGCGAGGATCCCCATCGTCGCGGCGAGCGTCGTCTCCGTCGGCCCGTAGCAGTTCGCGACCGAGCACCGCGGCATGATCCCGTGCATCCGGTTCCGCAGCGGGCCGGGGAACCGGTCGCCGCCGCAGAGCACCCATTCGACCGATCCCAACGCGTCCGTCGGCCGGGACTCCGCCTCAAGGACGAGCTGCTCGACGACGGCGGGGACCCCGTGGACGATCGTCGCCCCGTACGCCGCGACATGATCGAGCATGCGCCGGGCATCGAATTCCGTCCCGGTGGGGGCGCAGAGGAGTTCCCCGCCGGCGGCCAACGTCATGACCACTTCCCCTATGGATGCGTCGAAGCCCGGCGGGGCCGCGTGCAGGAGACGGATGCCGCTGCGGCGGCGCCGTCCGCGCAGCGCCCATTCGGCGTGGCGGGCCAGGCCCCGGTGGGTGACGTCGACGGGTTTGGGCAGCCCCGTCGTCCCGGAGGTGAAGACGATGCAGGCGACGTCGTCGCCGTCCGGCGCGACGTCCGGGACCCCGCGCGTCAGCGGTTCCACCGCCGCGCGGGACGCGACGGCGGCGACGGTCGCGGCTGGGTCGGCGAGGTCCCCGAAGTCCCACAACCCGATCCCGTCGCCGCATGCCCGCCTTACGGCGTCCGGGCAGTCGTCGCCGTGCACGACCGCGTGCACGTCGGCGGAGACCAGCATGGCGGCGAGGCGGGCGGCCGGCACCCTGGGGCTGATTTCGGTCACCGGGATACCCGCCCTCAGGCAGGCCAGGAGAACCGTGATCGCCCGGTGCCCCCGGCCCAGGGCATAGGCGATCGGGGCCCGCCGCGGGTTCCGCCGGGCCAATTCGCCGGCGAGCGACCTCACCTCGGTCTCCAGTTCACCGTAGGTCCAGGAGCAGTCGCCCTCGCGCACCGCGCATGCGCCCGGGGTGTCGCGGAACCACTCGGCGATGAGTTCGACCGGGGACTCGGCGGATCCTCCCGCGTCCGTCCCCTCCACCGCCGCAGCGTCGCCGGTGGTGGTGCCCGCCGCGGGCCCGTCCGGCTCCGCGGGCCCGTCCGGCTCCGCGAAGGCGCGGATTGCCCGGGCCAGGCGACCGGCGAATGCGTGCGCCACCCCGGGCGGCACCCGCCCGGGTTGATGGTCGACCGACACTTCCAGCGCTCCGCCCGCGGTGTTCGCCCGCACCGAGAGGGGCTCGCCGATGATCCCGTTGCGCAGGGGCGCACCGGTCGAGCCGCACGGCCCGGGCGCCCGAGTTTCCTCGAATACGAGGCTGACGTCCGGCATCGTCGTGCGATGCCGTTGCAGGACGTCGGCGATGTCCAGTTCGGCGTCGTCGAGGGCGTCCGCCAGGTGGCCGGCGGCGGAGTGCACCGCGTCATCGCCGGTCCATCCCGGCGGCACGTCGATGAGCACGCTGTTTCCCCGGTACGTGATCGGGGCACCCTCGGCCGGGTCGCCGTGGCGCAGCAGGACGGGCATCGCCACGGTGACGCCGGCTTCCGGCGAGGGCATCGCCTCCGCGAGCGCCGCCAACACCACGGCCGCCGGGCGCACCCCGAGTTCGCGGCACCGCTCCATGACTCGGCGACCGGTTTTCGGGGCAATCGGCGTTTCGATGGATTGCGCCGGCGCCGCCCCCCATCCGGGTTTCGCGACGAGCCCGGTGGGCAGGCATGCCGAGGCTCCCCGCCCGTCCCCGGCAGATGGCGCCGGGCGCGTCGGTTCCGGCGCGGCGAGGGACCTCGGCGGCACGTGTTCCCCGCGCAGGGCGGCGTCGACGTCGCGGGCGAGTATCGCCCAGCACGCGTCGTCCCACCACAGATGGTGGGCGACGATCGCCAACCGGGCGGCGTCCGCGCCGGCGACACCGACGATGAACCGCACCGGGGCCTCGCGGTGCAGGTCCCACCGCATTTCCATTGCTTCGGCGGCCGCGTCGGCGTGGTCCGACTCGTCGACGACGCGCGGCGGCGCCGGGGGCCGGTCATGCACGATGACCCGCGGGGCCGCGGCCGACGCGGCCTCTTCCGGCGATGGTCCCGCACCGGGGGTCGTCAGCGTCGAGCGTAGGGCGGGGTGCGCCGCCGCCACCCGGTCCAGCGCCGCGATGAGCCTGCCGACGGGGACGGAATCCCGGAACCGGTAACTCATCCCGACCGTGAAAGCCCCGCCGGTGGGATCCGTCCGGGCGGCCTCCCACAGCCGGCGCTGAGCCCGGGTGAGAATCACCCGCGCATCGGATTCCGATGCGCCCGGGCCACGTTCGCCCACCCCCGCCACCTGCGCCGCCCGGCGTCGCCGGAGCGCCGCCAACCGGTCGGCGCGCGCCGATTCCGCCACCATCCGCCTCCTAAGTTGCGTTAGCCTAGGCTAAGCATACATACTTAGGTCCAACGCGGTAGCTTTAAATCCGAACTTGCGGCGCGGGCGGATCGGGCGCCCCGAATCGCGCCCGCGCCGACCGAATCGGGCCGTTGGCCCATACTGCGGCCGCGTCGGCCGAGACGGGAGAAACCGGTGCATCCCCCACCCCTGCACGCCGACCGCCTTCGCGTCGGATACGGAAATCACGAGGTGCTCCGCGACGTCAGCGTCACGCTGCCGGCCGGGAAGCTGACCGTCGTCGTCGGCCCCAACGGATGCGGGAAATCCACGTTGCTCAAATCGTGCGCCAGGCTCGTCCCGCTCCGCGGCGGAACCGTGATCCTCGACGGCAGGGACATCCACCGGCTGCCGACCAAGGCGGTCGCCCGGAAACTGGGGCTGCTCCCGCAAGCGCCGTCCGCCCCCGACGGCCTGCTGGTCTCCGATCTCGTCGCGCTCGGCAGGCACCCCTACAGGTCCCTGACGCGGCCCTGGGACGGGGATGACGAACGGGCGGTGGCGCGGGCCCTGGCCCTGACCCGGATGGACGGCTTCGCAGACGAGGAGGTCGACGCCCTGTCGGGCGGGCAGCGCCAACGCGCCTGGATCGCCATGGCCCTGGCGCAGGACACCGAGGTGCTGTTGCTCGACGAGCCCACCACGTACCTCGATTTGGCCACCTGCATCGAGGTCCTGGAGCTCATCCGGGACTTGCACCGCGATCACGGGAAGACGGTCGGGGTGGTCCTCCACGATCTTCTTCTCGCCGCGCGCTACGCGGATGAAACCGTGGTCATGCGCGACGGCGCGGTCGTGGCCGCCGGGCGGCCCGGGGAGGTCTTCACCGTGGACCTGCTCCGGGACGTATTCGGCCTCGACGCGGTCCTGCTCGAGGACCCGGTGAGCGACCGCCCCCTGATCGTGCCCCTCGGCCGGAGCCGGTGACCCGGCGCCCGAACCGGGCCCGGCGCCGAGGCGGCGTCCCGGCTCAGAGCTCCCAGGCCGCCGCCGCGTTTCCCGCCTCCCGGAAGCTCCGGTAGGTGTCGCTGACCTCGACCAGGGTCGCCTCGTCGCCCGTCGCCTCGACGCTCCCGTCGGGCCCCAGGACGATGAACCGGTCGCAGTGCCGCAGGGCCGACGGCCGGTGGGCGACCATGATGACGGTCCTGGTGCGGGCCAGTTCGCCGATGCCCCGCAACACGTAGTGCTCGTTGTGGGCGTCCAGGGAGGAGGTGGCCTCGTCGAGGAGGACGATCGGGGCGTCCTTCAGCAACGCCCGCGCAAGGGAGATGCGCTGCCGTTCGCCGCCGGACAGCCGTTTGCCGCCTTCCCCGACCCGGAGATCGAATCCGTCGTCGTGGCGCGCCGCGATTTCCCCGACGCCCGCAGCGCGGGCCGCGGCCAGAATTTCGTCCCGTCCCGCGTCCGGGCGCCCGACCGCGATGTTGTCCCACAACGTGCCGTCGAACAGGTGCACGTCCTGGAACACCACCGACAGCTGGCCCATCAGGTCGGTGGCCCGGTACTCCCGGACGTCATGCCCGGACACCGTGACCGACCCGGAACCGACGTCCATGAAGCGGGCGATGAGTTTCAGCACGGTGCTCTTGCCGCAGCCCGACGGGCCGATGAGCCCCACCACCTCGCCCGGCGCGACCGAGAAGGAAAGGCCGTTCAGCACGGGCCCCTCCCCCTCGTACCCGAAGACCACGTCCTTGAATACGACGGTCCCGGCCCCGTCCGGCTCAGCCCCTTCCACGGGACGGGGAAGCGACGGTGCCCCGGTGATTTCGGAGATGCGGCCGATCCGGGTCGCGGTCACCCGCAGGGCGCTGGACAAACCGGCCAGCTCGGTCAGCGGGCCGGTGAACCGCGCGGCCAAGGCGATGACGGCCAACGTGGTCGCCGCATCCGTGGCACCGCCGATTCCGCCGTACACCGCCATGACGATGACCGCCGACAAGACGGCCTGGACCCCCGCGCCGCCGAGCATCGAGGCCACCGTCGTTTTCGCCCCGACCCTCCGGTTCGTCACCCGTTCGTCGTCAAGCGCCCCGGCGATCGGCGCGTACGACGCCGCGTCGACCCCGGAGGCCCGCAGCACGGCCTGGTGCCGGGCGAAGTCGACCACGGCGCCCTGCACGGCGATGCGCCGGGCGTGGACGTCGCGCTCCCCCCGCTCGACGACCTTTCCCGCCCAACGGTTCATCCACCAGAGGATCAGCGCCCCGGCCAGGAGCGCCGCCGCCAGCGACACGTCGAGCGCGCCGACGGCGATGACCAGGACAATTCCGCCGGAGAACGTGGACACCACCGGGCTCAGCAGATGGGCGACGGACATCCCCACCGCGGTCGTGCCCGTGATGAGCGCGTCCGACACCGACGCCGCACGCTCGCGGGTGCACCACGACAACGGGACGTCGACCAGGGCATCTGCCGCGCGTTCATGCATGCCGCCGACGACTTCCAGGGCCATCGCGTTCATCGCCAGGGCCTGGAAGAAATGCAGCGCCGCGGCGACCGCGACCAGCACTGCCAGGGCCACGAGCCACCCCGTCGCGGCGGGGGGATCGTCGACGAGCGCACGGGCCAACGGGACCAGCAGGGCCATCGCCGCCCCCGACAACGCCCCGTACACCACGGCGACCAGGAGTTGGGCGACGACGCGTGGGCGGCGCCCATCGTCGACGATGGACAACAGTGCGCGGATCATTCCTTCCCGCCCCTTTCGTCCGCGTTGAGCCGCCCCCACAGATCGGCGTACAGTCCGCCGAGCTCCAGCAGCTCGTCATGCGTGCCGCACTCCGCGACCTTCCCGCGGTCGAGCACGGCGATCCGGTCGCAATGGGCGATGGTGTGGAGGCGGTGAGCGATGACCAGCACCGTGGAGTCCGCCGCAAGGGCGCTCAAAGCACGCTGGATTTGCGCCTCCGAGTTGGGGTCGGCGAAAGCGGTGGCCTCGTCGAGGATGACCACCGGCGCATTCTTCAGCAGCGCCCTGGCGATGGCGATTCTCTGTCGCTGTCCCCCGGACAGCGATGCGTCGGAGTCGACGGGCGTCGCGTAACCGTCGGGAAGCGCCATGATGTCGTCGTGGACCTGCGCCCGGCGCGCCGCTTCGCGGATCTCGTCGATCGTCGCCCCCGGGCGCCCGAGGCGGATGTTGTCCGCGATGGACATGCTGACCAGCTCGGTGTCCTGCAGCACGAAGGCGACGGTGTCGTTGAGCTGCGCGGGCGGAATGTCCCGGACATCGGCGCCCCCGATCCGGATTGCGCCCGACGACGGGTCGTCGAAACGCGCGACGAGCGTCGCCAGCGTCGACTTCCCGGCTCCCGAGGGACCGACGAGGGCCACTTTCGCGCCGTCGGGAACGGACAGGGTCACGTCCCGGAGGACCGCCGCGCCATCCCCGTACCGGTACGTCACGCGATCGATCTCGATGGATCCGTCGGCGATCCGGGCGGGTTCCCGGGCCTCCGGCAGGGCCTCGACGCGGAGGATGTCGGCTATGCGCTGCGCCGCCGCCTCGGCCTGCCTGCGATATTGGGCGCTGAACCCCAGGGACACGACGGTCGACGGAATCACCATCGCGATCAGCGCCGCGGTGATGACCTCGACCGGCCCCACCCACCCGGCCCCGATGAACCACAGCCCGAACGCCATCATCATCAGCAGGATCACGGGGGCCGAGAGCATGACGCCGGCCACCGCGGATCCCATCGTGAGGCTCCGCGCCCAGGCCCCGTAGGTGGCCCGGTACTCCCGGCTGGCCTCCACGAACCGCTCGTGGGCGGTCTTCTGGGTGCCGAAGATCTTCACGACGGCGATGCCGTGGACGAAATCGGCGATGGCCGCGCTCATCGTGCCGAGTGTCTCCGCGATCCGCTCCATTTTCCCCGCCGCCCCCCGCATGGCCACCGCGGACGCAGCACCGTAGGCCACGAGCGGGATAGCCGCGACGAGCGCCAGCCTCCAGTCGAGGACGGCGCACCAGGCGAGCCCCGCCAAGGGCGTCACCACTCCCGCGACTTGCTCGATGCGCGCGTGCGCGACGAGGAAGTGCAGTTCATCGACGTCGTCCGTCACCGCGCGCCGCACCGTGCCCGAGGGTGTCGCGCTGAACCAGCGCAAGGGCGCCCGCGACAGCGCCGTGACGATCCGCCACCGCAGATGGTGCTGCAGACGTGCGTCGGCCGAATGGGACACGGCGAGCGCGGCGGCTTCGGCGAGCGCCCTCACCGCGAGCGCGGTGATGACCGCCGCCACAATCCCGGCCCCCACGGTCCGCCCTTCGACGAGGCGCGTCCCGATCACGCCGATGAGCGCCAACGGCGCCACTGCGGCGACGGACGCCACGACCTGCAACGCGGCGGCCACCCGAAGTTGCCCCGCCACCGGTTCGGTGAGTTCCGCGAGGGATCCGGCCGCAACCGACCCGGCCGGTTCGTCGCGCCCGGGTCCCTCACGCCCGGGTTCGCGGTGCCCCGGCGCCGCTTCCGGGGGTCCTCCGGAGCGCGTCCCCCCGTCCACCGGCACGTCCCGCGCCGTTTCCGCCGTCTCCATGAACCATCCTTCCGAGATCCCGCCAAAAAGGCCCGACATTACAACATTGGTAATGCTAGCCTTAGTTCGTTTCTCGCGCGCGGTTTCGCGCCCTCATTCCGCCCCATCACCTCGATAACGACGTCGGAGTCTGACATTGCACACAACGCAGGACCATTGGTTGCGCAGGTTCTCGGTTTCCCGCGGCCACGCGGGGCCGCACCTGATTCTCTGCCCCCACGCCGGCGCCGGGGCGTCGTCGCAGCGGGAGCTGTCCGACCTTTGCGCGCCCTGGTGCACCCCCTCGGTGGTCCAGTACCCGGGGCGCCAGGACCGGATCGGGCGGACGCCGGCGCGGTCAATCACGGACATCGCCGACGCCGTCGCCCGCGAGTTGGCCGCGCAACCGGCCGCCGATACGCGTGAACTCGTGATTTTCGGCCACAGCATGGGGGCACTGGTCGCCTTCGAGCTCGCCCGGAGCTGCGGGCGCGAGGGGTTGCCGGTCGCGCACCTCGTCGTTTCGGCGGCCGTTCCGCCGCACGCGGTCGCGGCGGAGCCCCGGCACCCCGTGACTGACCGGGGGATCATCGACCGGTTGGTGGGCCTGGCGGGAACCGACGACGCGATCCTCGCCGACCCGGACCTCGTCTCCCTGGCGATCGGGGCCCTCCGAGCCGATTACGCCATGACCGACTCCTACGGATGCGGGAAAGACGCCGCGGTTTCGTGCCCGATCTCGGTTCTGGGCGGTGACTCCGATCCGATCGTCCCCTTCACCCGGCTCTGGGGATGGCGCGCGCACACGACGGCCGACTGCTCGGTGTCGCTCTTCCGCGGCGGGCACTTCTATTTGTCCGCGCAGCTGCCGGCGGTCGCCGAATTCCTCGGACGCGCGTGCACCCCCGTGGCGGTGCCCGTCCCATGATCGCCGCACCGAAGGATCTCCTCGCCGACGACGGGGCAATCGTGATCACCGGCGTCGCCCTCGAGGCCCCGGGCGGGGCCACCTCGTTGGCGACGCTGTGGGGGACGCTGTCCGGGCACGCGGACGCGCTCGGCCCGCTGCCACGCGATCGCGGCTGGGACGTCGAAGGATTGCTCCGTCTCGGGGATGCGCCGGGGTGGGGGCGAATCCCGGATTCCTGCGGCCTGATCCCCGGGGCGACGATGTGGGACCCCGCCGCGTTCGGCGTATCGCCGCGGGAGGCCGCCCTCATCGACCCCCACCAGCGCGTCGCCGTCCGCTGCGCTTTCCGCGCCTTCCAAGCCGCCGGTCTGCGGCCGGGCGACCACGGACTGCGGGACGCGGGCGTGGCATTCGCCGCGCTTCACGACGATTACGGCCCCCGCTTCGGCGTTCCGGGCGAGTATCACGGCGATCTGCTCGTCGGAGTCTCCGCGAGCACCATTTCGGGGCGCATCAGCAACGCGCTCGACATTCGCGGCCCGTCGGTGACCATCGACGCGGGATGCGCCGGTGCGCTCACGGCGATCGACCACGCGGCGGCCATGATCCGGTCGGGCGCCGCGCCGGCGATGATCGCCGGCGGCGTCAGCGTGCTGTGCTCCCCCGGCATGCTCGTGGAGTTCTCCCGGCTCGGCGCCCTCGCCGCGAACGGGCGTTGCCGCCCCTTCGGCAAAGAGGATCGGGGCGTCGTCTGGTCCGAGGGGTCCGCGGCTTTTCTCCTGGAGACGGCCGGTTCCGCCCGCGGCGGCGGCAGGACCCCCATCGCGGTCGTCCATGCCTCCGCGTCGACGCACGGCGGCGGCCGTTCGCCGATGCACGTCCCCGATCGCGACGCCCACGAAGAGGCCATCCGGCGCTGCCTCGATATTTCCGGCTTGGGGTACGACGACGTCGACGTCGTCGAGGCCCACGGCACCGGCACGCGGGCGGGGGATCCCGTGGAGCTGGCCGCGTTGGGGGCGACGTACGGGGCCGCCGCCGCGGCGGACGGGCGCCGCATCCCGATCCGTTCGGCGAAAAGCCATCTGGGCCACGCCCAGGCGGCGGCTTCCGGCCTCGGCCTCTGCGCCCTTATGGCCGGGGCCCGCGAGGGCAGTATCCCGCACCATCTCCTCGAGGGGGAACCGTCGGACGCCATCGACTGGGCCGGTTCCGGTCTGGCGCTCGCGGGGGAAGAACCGTGGCCGGCGCGGGGCGGCTGGCGCACGGCCGGCATCTCCGCGTTGGGAATCAGCGGCACCGTCACCCACGCTCTGGTGGGCTTTCCGGAAGAGGGGCGGTCATGAACGTCACCGACGCAATCGTCCTCGAAGCGCGCACGGCCGAGTCGCTCCGCGCCGAGGCGCGTCAGCTGTTTTCCTACCTCGGCAGGCGTCCGGAGACGACGCCCGCGCAGGTCGCGCATGCTCTTTCCGCCACCCGCCCCCGCGCCCCGCATCGGGCGGTGGTGTCCGCTTCGGGCGGGGCTGAGCTCCGCTCGGCGCTGGCCCATATCGCGGAGGGGCGCCCGCATCCGCGGGTGGCGGCGGCCACGGTTCCTTCGCGGCGGCCGAAGACGGTGGCGGTGTTCCCCGGCCAGGGCCAACAGCGCCCGGGCCTGCTCGCGCCCCTCCACGGGGAGTTCGCGGTGGTCCGCGAGGTGGCGGACGAGTACATCTGCCGCTTCGCGGTCGACCACGGCATCGACGTCCGGGACTATCTCCTGGATCCTCGCGCGTCCGCCGACGTCGACGAAACCACGGTTCAGCCCGCGCTGTTCACGCAGATGATGGCCGTCGCCGCCCTGTGGGAAAGCGCCGGGCTGCCGGTCGACGCAGCCATCGGGCATTCGCAGGGCGAAATCGCCGCCGCGGTGTTCGCCGGGATGACGTCCCCCGCCGACGCCTGCGCGGTGGTCGCGGCGCGCTCCGGGCTGGTCGCCGCGCTGCCTCGACAGGCCATGGCGGTGGTGGGCTGGGACGAACGGAGGTGCCGCGCCGCCATCGCGGGGTGGGCGGGCGACGCGGAGCTCGCCGTGCACAACGCCCCGTCGCTGTGCTGCGTCGGCGGTACCCGGGACGCGGTGACCGGCGTCATCGACGAGGTCGCGCGGTCCGGGGGATTCGCGCGGCTCCTGCCGGTCGGGTACGCGGCGCACACGCCGGCGGTGGCGCCGATCCGCGGGCCGTTCATCTCGCGGCTCCACGCGGAGCTGGGCGAGACGGGATTCCGGGAGGGGCGCATGGAGTGCGTCAGCCCGGCATTGTGCGGCGCCCCGATTCCGCCCGGCGGCGACCAGGCGGAATTCTGGTACGCGAACGTGCGCAACCCGGTCCGCTTCGCCGACGCCGTCGAGGCGGCGTCCGGAAACGGCGACGTCGCGTTCGTGGAAATGTCGGCGCTCGCAACCATCGGGCGTTCGATCGACGAGACCGTGCGGCACGCGCGGCCGGGTTCGGCTCCGTTGATCATCCCGACCGCGGACGGTGCGGGCCCGGCCGGGCCCGAAACGTGGGCGCAGGGGTGGCGGACGGCGTTGGCCAATGGGCTGGCACCGGTTTCGGCGGCCGGGCCCGGCGCCGACGTGGGATTCCCGCCGGACTTCCCGGCGTCGCCCTTCGCGGAAACGCGGATTTGGTTTTCCCCCGGGGATTCCGGGGCACCCGGCGCCGGGGTCGGCCCCGCTTCCCCCACGGCCCCGGACGCCGCCGAGCCGGCGCCGCCCGTCATTCTGGAGGAGAGGTGGGTGCGGCTGCCGCACCTGGGCCAGGAGCGGCCGTCGCCGTTTCAGGCGGGTTCCGCGCCGGAGTGGGCCACGGGGTTGGCCGATGCCGCGCGGAGACAGGGCCTGCCGGAAGCCGGGGCCACCGCGGACGATGCGCCGTCGACAATCATGTGCGGTACGCCGTCGCCGGACATCGGCGGCCGGGACGTCGCCACCGCGATTCGGGCCACGGGGAAGGCGCTCGACGAGGTGCCCGCCGCGCCGCGCGGCTCCCGGCTCGTCTTCCTCACGTACGGCGCGCACGCGGTGGACGGGACGGAGGCCTCGCCGGCGCAGTCGGCGTGCGTGCCGTTGGCGCGGGCCTTCGCGGCGCGGCGCGGGTACAGGTTCCGGCACATCGACCTCCCGGGGCCCGACATGACGCCGGAGTGCATCTCCGCGGCGGTCGCGGCATTGAACGCCCGCGGTGAAGCGGCGCTCGCCGTCCGCGACTCCGGCACTTTCGTCCCGCGCCTTCGTCCGCCCGACGCCGGGGAGTCCCCCGCCGGCGCCGGGGCCCTCGATCACGTCGTCGTCACGGGTGGCCGCGGCCAGGTCGCGCGGCACGTGGTCCGGGCCCTCATCGCCCTGGGGGCGGGCCGGATCACGTTGCTGACGCGGGAGCCGTCGCGCATCCCGCGCGACCTCGCCGCCGCGGCACGGGCCGCCGGGATCCCGATGGACGTCGTGCGCGTGGATCTGCACGAGGGCGAGGACCGCGACGTGGGCGGAGAGGAAAGCCGCGGTGGCGCGATCTCGGCGGATCCTTCCCCCATCGCCGTGGGGCGGCCGGCGACGGCGGTGATCCACGCGGCGTCGGCGTACCCGTCGCTGGATTCCCCGGATTCGCTTTCCGACGCCGCGTGGTTGCGGTCGGCGGCCGTCGATCGGCTCCTGGCCCGGTTGCCGCTGTCCGAGGGGTGCCGGGTCGTGGTGAGTTCGTCGATTGCGGCGACGCTGGCGCACCCGGATACGACGGCCTACGCCGCCGCCGTCGCCGCGGCCGAAGCCCATTGCGCCAATCGGCCGGAGTGGCGCGTCGTCCGATGGGGATTGTGGCCCGGTTCGAACGACGCCCCGGGCTTCGACGCGGTCCGTGCCGCCGACGGGGGCACCGGGCTGCTGCCTTTCGACCCGGTCACGGCGGTGTCCGCGGCGATTCGCATGCGGCCCGGGGTCGGGGTCGTCGCGGCGGCCGATTGGGGCATGCTCCGGCGCGTCTACGACGCGCTGGGGGCGCCGGCTTACCTCGACGGGGACGTGGCCTCCGCCGTCGTCTCCCCGACCGCGTGCGCCACCACCGCAACCACCGGCTCCGCCACCCCACCCGCCACCGCTCCCGCGGGGCCGGGCGACGACGCCGCCGCGGACGTCCGCGGGCTGTGCGCCTCGGTGCTGGGGTACCCCGACGCGGACCAGGTCGACCCAGGGAAGGCCCTGGTGTTGCTCGGTCTCACGTCCCTGCAGGCCATCGAGTTGCAGCGGAAGCTGGCCGACGTCGGCGTCGACGTCCCGGTCTCGGAACTGCTGTCGACCGCGACGATCGCGGACCTCCGGGTGCGCCGCTGACGCGGCCCCCGGCCCCGCGTTCCCGCGGCCCGGCGGCCTCAGCGTCGCCCGCGGGCGCCCAGGAGCAACCTGAAGAAGTAGGCGCCGCCGATGATCATGGTGACCACGCCCGCGGGGATTTCAATGCTCCCGGCGCGGGCGATGGTGTCGGCGCCGAGCAGCAGCAGGCTCCCGATGATCGCGGTGGGGACGAGCGCGAGTCCGGCGGAGCGGGTCAGCCCGCGGGCGATGTGGGGAGCGGCGAGCGCGACGAACATGACGGGGCCGATGACCGCGGTGACCACGGCGGTGGCCGTGACCCCGATGACGAGGAAGGCCACGCGGGTGCGGCGCACGGGTTCCCCGATTGCCGTCGCCACGTCGTCGTCGCACATCATCGCCTTCCCCGCCTGCGCCGCCCAGGGGACCGCCACGGCGATGGCGAGCAGCGCGAGGATCAGCGGGGCGGCGTCGGGAGCGCGGAGCCCGTTGAGCGATCCGAAGCTCCATGACGTCATCGCGGACGCGTAGTTGATGTCCGTCTTCATGATGATGTAGGCGTTGACGGCCGTGAGGGTGGCACTCGTCGCGATGCCGACGACGATGAGCCGGTGGTCGGCACCCCGGGCGCGGGCGCCGGACAGTGCGAGGACCAGGGCGGCTGTGGCGAGTCCGCCCAGGCACGCGCCGAGCGCCGGGACGTAGTCGCCGACGTGCACGCTGACGCCGCCGACGCCGATGTTTCTGCCGCGGCTGGGCGGCAGGAGCATCGTGGCCAGCAGCGCGCCGGTGTATGCGCCCGTGTTGAAGCCGATGATGTCCGGGCTGCCGAGGGGATTGCGGGTGAGCACCTGGAAGAGCGCGCCGCCCAGCGCCAGCAGGGCGCCGCCCACGATCGCCACGGCGATGCGGGGCGTCCGCCATTTCAGGGCGCCGGCGGTGGCCGGGTCGCCGGTGGCCGCGAACAGCGCCTTCAATACTGTCGGCGGGTCCGCGGATGCGGGGCCGACGCCCATGCTGAACAGCGCCAGCACGGCGAGCCCGGCGAGCGCGACGGCGGCCACGACGACGGCGCGGCGCTCGAATCGCACCGGTCGGCCGCGCCAACCCACCGTCCAGGTCGCCCGCCCCGGCACGGTGCTTGCCGTCATTTCATCCCCTTCCGCCGCACGAGGGCGATCAGCAGCGGTCCGCCGAGGAACGCGACCACCAGCCCGGCGGGCATTTCGGCGGGTTGCACGATGAACCTGCCGACGACGTCGGCGACGATGAGGAGCGCGGCGCCGGCGAACAGCGCGACGCCCATCATGCGGCGCGGATCCGGCCCGACCAGGAGCCTCGCGATGTGTGCGGCGAGGAGCCCCGCGAAAGCGATCGGCCCCGCCGCAGCGGTCGCGCCGCCGGCCATGCACGCCACCGCGGCCACGACGAGCAGACGGATTCCGGGGATTCCGATTCCCAGGGACGCCGCGGATTCATCGCCAAGCTGCATCGCGGCCAGGGCCCGGGCGCAGCCGAACGCGACGAGTATTCCCGCGCCGACGATGGGCCCGGCGGCCGCGACGACGTCCAGTCCGCGGCCGTCCACCGAACCGGTGGCCCAGCCGCGCATCAAGTCGAATGCCCGGGGTTCGACGAGCGTCGCGGCCGTCGTCAGGCCGGTGAGGATGGAGGTCACCGCGACCCCGACCAACAGCAGCCGGATGGGCGTCAGCGTACCCAGCCACATCACCAGCGCGGATACGGCGAAGGCGCCGGCGAGGGCCCAGCGGACCTGGTCCCCCGGTGCGGAGATGCCCAGGACCGCGGCGGCGGCCACCGCGCAGGAGGCGCCGGCGTTGACGCCGAGGAGCCCGGGGTCCGCGAGGGGGTTGCGGATGAGCGCCTGCATGGCCACGCCCGCCACCGCGAACCCGGCCCCGCCCATCGCGGCGACGAGGGTCCGCGGGAGCCTCGTTTCCCGCACGATGACGTGGGCGGGGTTTTCCGGGTCGAAATCGTGGATGGCCGCCCACACGTCCGGCAGGGGCAGTCGCGCGGTCCCGAGCGCGAGACTCGCGGCGACGGCCGCCGCGGACAGCAGCATCATCAGCGGGTACGCCGCGATCCGGCGCGGCGTCGTCGAAAGGAGCCGATTCTTTCCCCCCGCACCTGCATCTATCAAGCGTCACCATCCTTGAATAGGCTAGCTTTACCATAGTCCATCTACGATTCTCCCCGGGAACAGGAGTCCCCCCCCCCCCC
>NZ_KV787165.1:16028-77434 GCF_001807025.1 Corynebacterium sp. HMSC11E11
CCCCCCCCCCCGTGAACCAGACCCCCGCCACGTCGGCGACGCAGGAAGCAGCTGGGCTGCCCCGGCTGCGAACCGACCTCGGCCCCGAGTCCGTGCTGCCCGACGGGCCTCCGGTGCCCCCGCGCGTCGGAGACATGGACCTGCGCCCCGTCGACCCCGACAGCAACGATCCCGAACGGATTTCGGCGTGGATGCGCAAGCCGCATCTCGCCGACACCTGGGAACAGCCCTGGCCCCCGGGGCGGTGGCGGGCCGACGCGATCGCGCGTCTGGGCGGGACGTATTCCGTACCGTGCATCTTGTCGTACGGGGGACGGGACATCGGGTACGTCGAGATCTACCGGGCGCACCGCGACGAAGTCGGGGCCGTGTACCCGTCCACGCCCCATGACCTCGGCGTGCACATCGCCATCGGGGAGGAGTCGCTCACGGGCAAGGGCGTCTTCCCCTCGTTCTTCCGGGATCTCATCGAGGCCCTGTTCGATGCGGATCCCTTCTGCGACACCATCGTGGCGGATCCGGACCACCGGAACGCGCGCATCCACCGGGCGCTCGCGAAAGCGGGCGTGACCGGGGGGACGATAATCGAGGTCCGCCCGGACCGGACGATTCGCCTGTCGGCCGTCCATCGAGCCGACTGGAGCCCCGGGCGCTGACCCCGGCCCGCGCCGCCGCGGCTCAGCCTCCGTGCGTGCCGACGGTCGCCGCGGGACGATCCCCCGCCCCTCCGCGATCGCCCGCCAGGACATCGACCCCGTCGACAACCCGGCCCGCCAGCGTTCCGAGGCAACTCAGGTTCGCCAGGCCCGGGCCCTGCCGGAATGCGGCGAGCGTGGGCAGGAACAGCGGCGGGGACATGTCCTCGACCCGGCAGTTCCAATCGATGCGCCGCTCGAGGTCCCTTTCCCGGCGAGAGGGGAGCGCGGCGGCGGCGTCGGCGCCGAGGAGCCCGAGGAACCAGGTGGCGTCGCCGCCCCGGGCGTCGACGACGATGTCCGCGGCACCGGACAGCGTCGCGCCGCGGGCGTCGACGGGGATGACCCCGCCGTCGCGCTCCAGCACGGACACCGCCGCACCGCGGGCGAACCGGAGGCCCCCGAACAACGCCGCGACGCCTTGGTTCTCCTTGGAGAACACGCCGCGGTCGGTGCGCGCGATGACGGCGTGGCGGTCCGCCTCGGCGAGGCCGCCCCATTCGTCGGGATGCGTGTACACGCGGTTTTCGAGGTAGCTTTCGCCGCGGCTGAACACCGTGGGACCCGGGGCCACGATGGTGATTTCGGCGGCGTCCGCCCGGACGCTCTCGGCCACGGCGGCGGCGGCGGATTCGCCGGCCCCGAGGATGACTATTCTGCGGCCCCGGAGTTCCGCCGCGCCGCCGGACCAGAAACGGGCCAGGGACCACACGGCGGGATGTTGGGTGATGCGGCGGGTGGCGGGCCCGGGACCCGTGATCATGACCGACCGGGACCGGATGACGCGGGTGCGGGAACCGTCGGTGAGCGACGCGAGCCAGCCCGCCCCATCCGCCTCCAGCTCCGTAACCCGTTCGCGGATGACCGGCATTCCGCTGCGGGCGACGCCCCAGCGGAGGTACTCCGCCCACTCCCTGTGGGTGGGGGCGGGTCGCCCGCGATCAATCCAGCTGTCGTACGTCCCGCGGTGGCGCAGGTGGGCGCACCAGGAGAAGGAGAAGAGCGCTTCGTCGAGCTCGGCGTCGGCGGACGTGTAGGGGAACCCGAGATCCTTTTCGGGGGCGGTCCCCAACCGCTGCAGACCGTCGGTCCATCCCCCGTCCGGCATCCAGTATCCGCCGACTCCGAGGGGATCGGCGGCGACCACCGTCGGCGCCGGCCGGCCGAGCGACGTCAGTGCCGCGCACCGTGCCCCGATGGCGGCTGCCTTGGGGCCCGCACCGACGATGAGCAAATCGTACATTGAGTAACCTTCCGCAATAGTGAAACCAACCCAGACTCGCTTACGATAGCCTGCCCTTACCTGATTCCTCTACCGGATCCAACGCATCCCGATCCACCCGCGCACCACCGCCGCCGCCCCGCACGCGCGCTACCCCGGCTGCACGAACCGGCAAGCACCGTTGCGCACGACCGCCGCGCCCGATAACGCCGAAGCGCCCCTCCCGGACGAACCGGGAGGGGCGCGAAAAAGCGGGTGGTCGACCGGAGCCGAACCACCCGCCGTCGCCCAGGGTCACGCGGGGTGACCCGGAACCAAGGCCGTTACGCCTCGGTGACGGAACCGCCGGCGGCCTCGATCTTGGACTTCGCGGAGCCCGAGAACTTGTCGGCGGTGACGTTGACCTTGACGTCGATGTCACCGTTGCCCAGGATCTTCACCGGCTGCTTGGCGCGCACGGCGCCCTTGGCGACCAGGTCGGCGACGGTGACGTCGCCGCCCTCCGGGAAGAGGCGGGCCAGATCCGAGACGTTGACGACCTGGAAGGTCACCTTCGCCGGGTTCTTGAAGCCCTTCAGCTTCGGCAGGCGCATGTGCAGCGGCATCTGGCCGCCCTCGAACGCCGCCGGGACCTGCTTGCGGGCCTTGGTGCCCTTGGTGCCGCGACCGGCGGTCTTGCCCTTGGACGCCTCACCGCGGCCGACGCGGTTCTTGTCCTTCTTGGCGCCCGGGGCCGGAGCCAGGTCGTGGAGCTTGATGGGATCAGTCATGATTTACCTACTCCCCCGCCACTTCTTCGACCTCGACCATGTGACGCACGGCGTTGATCAGGCCGCGGACCTCCGGGGTATCCGGACGGACGACGGACTGGTGCCGGCGCTTCAGGCCGAGGGTGCGCAGCGAGTCCTTCTGGTTCTGCTTGGTTCCCGCGGTGCCGCGGAGCTGGGTGATCTTCAGAGCCATGTCAATCACGCTCCCTGTCCCGCGCGGGCGCGCAGCATACCGGCCGGGGCGACCTCTTCGAGGGTCTTGCCGCGACGAGCGGCGACCTCTTCGGGGCGCACCAGCTGCTTGAGGGCGTCCACGGTGGCGTGGACGACGTTGATGGCGTTGTCGGAGCCCAGGGACTTCGACAGCACGTCCTGGATGCCGGCGCACTCGAGCACCGGGCGGACCGCGCCACCGGCGATGACGCCGGTACCCGGGGCGGCCGGACGGAGCATGACGACGCCGGCGGCGGCCTCGCCCTGCACCGGGTGGGTGATGGTGCCGGCGATCATCGGCACGCGGAAGAAGTTCTTGCGAGCCTCCTCGGCGCCCTTCTGGATCGCGGCCGGCACCTCCTTGGCCTTGCCGTAACCGACGCCGACGTTGCCCTCGCCGTCGCCCACGATCACGAGGGCGGTGAAGCTGAAGCGACGACCGCCCTTCACGACCTTGGACACGCGGTTGATGGTGACGACGCGCTCCATGTACTGGTTGCGCTCGTCCTGCTGGCGACGGTTGTCGCGGCCACCGCGACCGCCGTCGCGGCGGTTGTTGTTGTTCTGGTTGTCGGCGGAGCCACGTCCGCCGTCACGCCGTTCACGTCCCGGCATCACGCGTTCCTTCCGTAGAACTTGTTGGTCTGCATCATTAGAACTTCAGGCCACCTTCGCGGGCGGCGTCGGCCAGCGCGGCCACGCGGCCGTGGTACTGGTAACCGCCGCGGTCGAAGACGACCGAGTCGATGCCGGCGTCCTTGGCGCGGGCGGCGAGGACCTCGCCGACCTTGGCGCTGCGGGCCTTCTTGTCGCCTTCGATCGCCCGGATGTCCGCGTCCAGGGTCGACGCGGAGGCCAGGGTGCGGCCGACGGTGTCGTCGATGATCTGGGCGGTCATGTGGCGCGAGGAGCGGTGGACCACGAGACGCGGGGTCTCGGCGGTGCCGCGGATGTTCTTGCGCAGGCGCGCGTGGCGGCGGGCGCGGGCGACGCGGCGACGCGTCGAGATGTCCTTGCCGACCGGGAGGCGCTTTTCGTTCTTGTTGCTCATTACTTACCCGTCTTTCCGACCTTGCGACGGATCTGCTCGCCCTCGTAGCGGATGCCCTTGCCCTTGTAGGGGTCGTCCTTCCGCAGACGACGGATGTTGGCGGCGATCTGTCCGATCTGCTGCTTGTCGATGCCCGTGATGGACAGCTTGGTGTTGCCGTCCACGTCGAAGGTCACGCCTTCGGGGGCCTCGATGAGGACCGGGTGGGAGAAGCCCAGGGCGAACTCGAGGTCCTTGCCCTTCTTCTGGACGCGGTAGCCCACGCCGAAGATCTCCATCTTGATGGTGTAGCCCTGCGTGACGCCGATGACCATGTTGTCGATCAGCGAGCGGGACAGACCGTGGAGAGAGCGGTTCTTGCGGTGGTCGTCCGGACGGGCGACGACGATCTGGCCATCTTCCTGGGACGCCGTGATGGGCTCCGGGATGGTGGTGGTCAGCTCGCCCTTCGGGCCCTTGACGGTGACGTTCTGGCCGTCGATGGTGGCGGTGACGCCGCTCGGGACGACGACGGGGCTGTTGCCGATACGCGACATTGTTCGATATCCCCCTTACCAGACGTAGGCGAGGACTTCCCCGCCCACCTTCTTCTCGGTGGCCTGACGGTCGGTCAGCAGGCCCTGGGACGTGGAGATGATGGCCACGCCCAGGCCGCCGAGGACCTTCGGCAGGTTGGTGGACTTCGCGTACACGCGCAGACCCGGCTTCGACACGCGGCGGACGCCGGCGATCGAACGCTCACGGGACGGGCCGTACTTGAGGTTCAGGGTCAGGGTCTTGCCGACCTTGGCGTCCTCGACGCTGTAGTCCTCGATGTAGCCCTCCTGCTTGAGGATTCCGGCGATGTTCGCCTTGAGCTTGGACGACGGCATCGTGACGGTGTCGTGGTACGCGTTGTTGGCGTTGCGCACGCGCGACAGCATGTCGGCGATGGGATCAGTCATGGTCATGTTGAGTGACCGCGTTCCTTTCTCGCTGCGGTTCCTTCCCACCCCATCACGTGATCCACGCGATTTTCGGGGCAACTGGCGCCAGCCGGGTTCAGTAGCCCGGTTGGCTCGCCACCCGATACGCGCGGGACGCTGTAATTCGGGGCGGGGGGCCTTCAGCAAAGTATTTGCTTGGCAATCCTGCTCCGGCCGCACCGCCGTGCCGAGGGCATGGCGGGGTGCGCGTCCATGGAGCGGACCGTTCGAACCTACCAGTACGCGGGCCCGCGGCCCAAATCGCCTCCGGGGAACGCGAAGGCCCCGCCCGAACCGACCTGGTGGTCGGCGCCGGGCGGGGCGCTCGCGAAGAAGTCCGAGTCTAGCGGAGGTGCGGGGCGATGATGTCGGCCATCGCGTACTGGCCGTCGATGGTCGGGTGGTTGGTCATCGGGCCCATGTTCGGGTCCATGAAGCCGGCGACCCAGCGATCACGGTCGACCGGGTTGCAGGTGCCGTGGCCGATCGACTGCTGGTAGACGTCGATGAAGTTGGCGCCGATGTTGCGCGCGGCGTTGGCGATGGAGTCGCGGAACGCCTCCTGGACCTGCGTGCCGCCCGGGGCCGGGATCGGGATGGTCTGACCCGGCAGGTTGGCCAGGCACAGCTGGTCGTTGGTGGCGTACTCCGGGTAGGAGGCCAGGTGGATCGTGGCGCCCGGGGCAACCTCGCGGATGCGGTTGGCGACGTGGGTCAGCTCCTGCTGGTACAGGGTGTTGTTCAGCTCGCCGATGTTCTGCATCTTGCCGGCGACGTCGACCCACTGCAGGGCGTCCATGCCGCCGTACATGAAGACGACGTCCTCGGTGCCCGGGCCAATGTCGCCGTGCATGATGGCGGCCTCGACGTAACCGACCAGCTGGACGACGGGGGCGCCGCCCATGCCGTTGCAGGACCAGTCGCCGAGGGACTTGCCGGTCTGCTTGGCGGCGATCTTCGGCCAGTTCTCCATGTCGGTGGCGCAGTTGGCCACGACCGGCGTCTGACCCGGCTCGAGGCCGCGCGGGCCGGACTTGCCGGCGTTGGCGGTGAAGGAGTCGCCGAAGGTGACGACCTGCTTCGGGCCGGTGGACGGCGCCGGGTTCAGGTTCGGGACGCCCGGAATGGCCGGGATCTCCGGGATGGCGGGCAGGGCGGGCTGGGCGGTGGCGCCGGCGGCGCCCAGGCCGAGGCCCAGAACCGTGACGGCGGCGATGGCCGCGGAGCGGACCTTGGTGGAGAGAGACTTCTTCATGAGTGGAAACCGTGCCGTTTCTTGAGAGCGGTGTCAAGTCGTGGGCCTGCGGTTCTTACCGCATGTTCATCCGATGCCCAGGGTCACGGATGTTACCTCTTCGGCCGACGTTCGTGACCTTTTTGTTACAAGTCGCAGGTTGATGGGATGAAAAAAGGCGACGAATCCGGCGCCGAGGGAGACGTTGAACCGTCCGCAATCGCTTTTCGACGGCGGCCAACGTGTCGCACATCACATTATGCGGCTTCACCCGAAACGCGAAGCCCCCGCCTCCCTCATCGGGAAGCGGGGGTCGCGAAGCCACCGAGCCGGCGGCAGTGCAGCCGGATACTAGTCCTTCTGCTGGCCGGTCTTGAACGGGAAGCCGAGCTCGCGCAGCAGGGCGCGACCCTCGTCGTTGTTCGTGGCGGTGGTCACGACGGTGATGTCCATGCCGCGGGGGCGGTCCATCTTGTCGATGTCGATCTCGTAGAACATGGACTGCTCCGAGAGACCGAAGGTGTAGTTGCCGTGGCCGTCGAACTGCTTGTCGGACAGACCGCGGAAGTCGCGGATTCGCGGCAGGGCCACGGTCAGCAGACGGTCCAGGAACTCCCACATGCGGTCGCCGCGCAGCGTGACGCGGGCGCCGATGGGCATGCCCTCACGCAGCTTGAAGTTGGCGATCGACTTCTTGGCGCGGCGCAGCTCCGGCTTCTGGCCCGTGATGAGGGTCAGGTCGTTGAGCGCACCGTTGATCTGCTTGGAGTCGCGGGCGGCCTCGCCGACGCCCATGTTGACGACGACCTTGGTGATGCCCGGAATCTGCATGACGTTGTCGAAGGAGAATTCCTTCTGCAGGTTCTCGCGGATCTCGGCGCGGTAGCGCGCCTTGAGGCGGGGGGTGTAGTTCTCGCTCATGCTTAGATGTCCTTCCCGGTGCGACGGGAGATGCGAACCTTCTTGCCGTTCTCATCGAAGCGGTAGCCGACGCGAGTCGGGGTGCCGTCTTCGTCGACGAGCATGACGTTCGACACGTGGATCGGGGCCTCCTGGGTGACGATGCCACCGGACGAGGCGCCGCGCTCCGGGGCGGAGTTCGCGACGTGCTTCTTGATCTTGTTGACGCCCGAGACCAGGACCTTGTCGCGAGCCGGGTAGGCCTCGATGACCTCACCCTGCGCGCCCTTGTCCGGACCCGAGATGACCAGGACGGTATCGCCCTTGCGGATCTTCACTTAAATCACCTCCGGTGCGAGCGACACGATCTTCATGAACTTCTTGTCGCGAAGCTCACGCGCGACCGGGCCGAAGATGCGGGTGCCGCGGGGCTCGTTGTCGGCCTTGATCAGGACGGCGGCGTTCTCGTCGAACGAGATGTAGGAGCCGTCCGGACGACGGGTCTCCTTCTTGGCGCGAACGACGACGGCGCGAACGATGTCACCGGACTTGACGTTGCCGCCCGGGGCGGCCTCCTTCACGGTGGCCACGATGACATCGCCGATGCCGGCGAAGCGTCGGGTGGAGCCGCCGAGCACGCGGATGCACAGGATCTCCCTGGCACCGGTGTTGTCGGCGACCCGCAGACGCGATTCCTGCTGAATCACTACGGTTCTCCTTGACCTGGATTGCTGTGTGCGCCGGATTTCCGTCCCGGGCGCACGCGGTCTGATTCGGCTGCGAGCCGGCGGGGTCACTGCCGCAGCACGGGCCCGGATGAACCGGAAACCGTCGCCACGTGGACGCACTCCACCACTCGCAACCCGTGAATTATGGCATACCCACCGGTGAGCCCCCAAATCGCCCTCGGCTCCCCCGGCACCCGGACCACGTGCCGAGGGCCACGATCGACTGGCGTCCGGCGCGCCCCTGCCGCAGAGCCGCGAACGAAGTCAGGCCCGTTCGGCGATCGCGACGAGAAAATTCGCCCGCTCGTCGAAGGGATGCAGATTCCACGTGGAGAACCTGTGGGTGACGTGCAGTCCCGCCTCGAAGGCGTCGGCCTCGAATTCGTCGAACGTCCAGCCGCGTCCCGCACCGAAGCCCATCACCGCGCGACCGCCGCCTGCGAGCGCGTCGCGGAAACCCTCCAGCACCGCCCCCCGGTCGGCGGGGTCGATGAAGGTCAGCACGTTGCCGGCGGCGGCGATGACGTCGAAGTCCCCCGTCGGGTGCTCCCCCGCCTCGTCCGCGGCCGGGTCGGCGTCAAAGTCGGCGAGCACCTCGCCCAGCCGGGCCAAGTCCCCGACCTTCCACGTGCCTCCGGGCTGGATGTCGCGGGCGACGGAAATCAGATACGGGTCGATGTCCACGCCCAACACCCTGTGACCACGCGTCGCCAGGTAACCGCCCAGCCGCCCCTGCCCGCACCCGGCGTCGAGGATCCGGGCGGCGCGCGGCGCCATCGCATCGACCAACCGGGCCTCCCCCTCGATGTCGCGGCCCTGCGCCACGAAACTCTCCCACCTCTGCGCATAACGCCGCGAATGGTCGGGGTCGGCGGCGACGATCTCGGACCAGGTGCGGTGCATGTTCATGACATCAAGTATTGCGCACTTCACCCCGGATCGGCGACAACCCCGTTCACCCGGCGGGCCACTCCGGCGATCCGGAAACGACGACGCCCCCGCCTCCCCGGCGAACCGGGATGACGGGGGCGTCGTAAAGCGAAAGAGACTTCGCGAAAAGCCGCTTAGCGGGCCTTCTCGATGATCTCGATCAGGCGGAAGTGCTTGTCCTTCGACAGCGGACGGCACTCCTCGATGCGAACGCGGTCGCCGACGCCGGCTTCCTCGTTCTCATCGTGGGCCTTCACCTTGGAGTTGGTGCGCATGATCTTGCCGTACAGGGCGTGCTGCTTGCGGTCCTCGAGCTCGACGACGATGGTCTTCTGCATCTTGTCGGACACGACGTAACCGGAGCGGACCTTGCGGGCGCCGGACTCGGTCTGGTTCATGTTCTCCTCGCTCATGCCGCATCACCATCGGTGGGGGCGGCGGAAAGGCCGAGCTCGCGCTCGCGCATCACGGTGTAGATGCGGGCGATGTCCTTGCGGACGGCGCTCAGTCGACGGTTGTTGGTCAGCTGACCGGTCGCCATCTGGAATCGGAGGTTGAACAGCTCCTCCTTGGACTCCTTGAGCTTGGCGACCAGGCCATCGTTATCCAGCGAGCGGAGCTCGTGGGCGGGAATGCCGTTAGACATCAGTACTGATCCTCCTTCCGGACGACTCGGGTCTTGCAGGGAAGCTTCGCGCCGGCGCGCTTGAGCGCCTCGACCGCGGTCTTCTCGTCCGGGTAGGACATCTCGAACATGATGCGGCCCGGCTTGACGTTGGCGACCCACTTCTCCACGGGGCCCTTACCGGAACCCATGCGCACGCCGAGCGGCTTCTGGGTCAGCGGACGGTCCGGGAAAATCTGGATCCACACCTTGCCACCACGCTTGACGTGGCGGTTGATGGCGATACGGGCCGCCTCGATCTGGCGGTTCGTGATGTACGCCGGCTCCAGGGCCTGCAGGCCGTAGTCGCCGAACGTCACCTGGGTGCCGCCCTTGGCGACGCCGGAACGGGTCGGACGGTGCTGGCGGCGGTACTTGACGCGCTTCGGGATGAGCATTTAGCCCTCCTTCTTCTCGGAGGCCCGCTGGCGGCGCTGGCCACCACGACGCGGGCGCTCACGGCGGTCGCGACGCTGACCGTCACGACCGGCGTTCATCTCGGACTCGCGACGGCCACCGATGACGTCACCCTTGTAGATCCACACCTTGACGCCGATGCGTCCGAAGGTGGTGTGGGCCTCGTGGGTGCCGTAGTCGATCTCCGCGCGCAGGGTGTGCAGCGGAACGCGACCCTCGTGGTAGCGCTCGGTGCGGCCCATCTCGGCACCGCCCAGACGACCGGAGCACACGACCTTGATGCCCTTGACCTGCGGCTGGCGCATGGAGGACTGGATGGCCTTGCGCATCGCGCGGCGGAACGCCACGCGGTTGGTCAGCTGCTCGGCGATGGACTGGGCGACCAGCTTGGCATCCGCATCGATGTTCTTCACCTCGAGGATGTTCAGCTGGACCTGCTTGCCGGTGAGCTTCTCCAGCTCACCGCGGATGCGGTCGGCCTCCGAGCCGCGACGACCGATGACGATGCCCGGTCGGGCGGTGTGGATGTCGACGCGAACGCGGTCACGGGTGCGCTCGATGACGACGTCGGAGATGCCGGCACGCTCCAGGCCGGTGGACAGCAGATCACGGATCTTGATGTCCTCGGCGAGGTAGTCGGCGTACTGCTTGTCGGCGTACCAGCGGGACTTCCAGTCGCTGGAGATTCCCAGCCGGAGGCCGTGGGGGTGGATCTTCTGTCCCACTACTGAGCACTTCCCTTCTGGCTCTCGACGACCACGGTGATGTGGCTCGTGCGCTTGCGGACGTGGAAAGCACGGCCCTGCGCACGGGGGCGGAAGCGCTTCATGGTCGGTCCCTCATCGGCCCAGGCCTGGGCGATGACGAGGGTGCGGGGGTCCAGGCCGAAGTTGTTCTCGGCGTTGGCCGCCGCGGAGGCGACCAGCTTCGCGATCGGCTGCGACGCGGACTGCGGGGCGTACTCCAGGATGGAGAGGGCCTCGGAGACCGACTTGCCGCGAACCGTCTCCAGCACGCGACGGGCCTTCATCGGGGTGACGCGGACGAAGCGCGCGGTGGCGCGGGCGGAGGTGATGTCGTTGCTCATGGCTTATCGACGTCCCTTCTTGTCGTCCTTGACGTGACCCTTGAAGGTCTTGGTGGGGGCGAACTCGCCCAGCTTGTGGCCGACCATCGAGTCGTCCACGAACACCGGCACATGCTTGCGACCGTCGTGGACGGCGAAGGTGTGGCCGATGAAGTCGGGGAGAATCGTGGAGCGGCGGGACCAGGTCTTGATGACCTGCTTGGTGCCCTTCTCGTTCTGAGCGTCCACCTTCGCAAGGAGGTGCTCATCGACGAACGGGCCCTTCTTGAGGCTGCGTGGCATTCTCTGTTACCTCCTTAGCGCTTCTTGTTCTTGTTGCTGCGACGGCGACGGACGATCAGGTGATCGCTCGGGCGGTTGGGCTTGCGGGTGCGGCCTTCCTTCTGGCCCCACGGCGACACCGGGTGGCGGCCACCCGAGGTCTTGCCCTCGCCACCACCGTGCGGGTGGTCGACCGGGTTCATCACGACACCGCGCACGGTCGGGCGCCAGCCCTTCCAGCGCATGCGGCCGGCCTTGCCCCAGCGGATGTTGATCTGGTCGGCGTTGCCGACCTCACCCACGGTGGCGCGGCAGCGCGCGTCGACGCGGCGGATCTCCGAAGACGGCATGCGCAGGACGGCGTACTTGCCTTCCTTGCCCAGCAGCTGGATGGAGGCGCCGGCCGAGCGGGCCAGCTGGGCGCCGGCGCCCGGCTTGAGCTCGACGCAGTGGATGGTCGTACCCGTCGGGATGTTGCGCAGCGGCAGGTTGTTGCCGACCTTGATGTCGGCGTTGGCGCCGGACTCGACGACCGCACCCTGCTTCAGGTTCTTCGGCGCGATGATGTAGCGCTTCTCGCCGTCGACGTAGTGCAGCAACGCGATGTTGGCGGTGCGGTTCGGGTCGTACTCGATGTGAGCGACCTTGGCCGGCACGCCGTCCTTGTCGTTGCGGCGGAAATCGATGACGCGGTACTGACGCTTGTGGCCACCGCCCTTGTGACGGGTGGTGATGTGGCCGTGCACGTTGCGGCCACCGGTCTTCGACAGCGGGCGCAGCAGAGACTTCTCGGGAGTCGAGCGAGTGATCTCGCTGAACTCGGAGACGGAGCTCTGGCGGCGACCCGGCGTAGTCGGCTTGTACTTGCGAATAGCCATACTTTTGCTCTTCCTTAACTTCCTCGTCGACCAGCCTTAGGCGGCCGAACCGCCGAAGATGTCGATGGGATCGCTGCCGGCCGCGAGAGTCACGTAAGCGCGCTTGGTGGCCTTGCGCTGACCGTAACCGGTGCGGGAGCGCTTACGCTTGCCCTCACGGTTGGCGGTGTTCACGCTGGCGACCTTCACGCCGAAGATCTCCTGGACCGCGATCTTGATCTGGGTCTTGTTGGCGTCGGGACGGACCAGGAACGTGTAGACGTTCTGCTCCATCAGTCCGTAGGACTTCTCCGACACGACCGGGGCGATGATGATGTCACGGGGATCCGCGATGGTGGCCATTACTTCTCCTCCTCCGCACCGGTGTTGCGGGAGATGAACTCGTTGAGCGCCTGGACGGCGAACACGACGTCATCGGCCTTCAGCACGTCGTAGGTGTTGAGCTGGTCCTGCGTCAGGGTGTGGACGTTCGGCAGGTTGTTGACGGACTTCCACGCGGTGACGTCCTCGCGCGGGAGGACGACCAGCACGGACTTGCGGTCGGTCAGACGCTCGATGAAGGTGCGCGCCGACTTGGTCGACGGGGTCTGGCCGGCGACGAGCTCCTCGACCACGTGGATGCGGTCGTGGCGGACTCGGTCGGTCAGGGCGCCGCGGAGGGCGGCCGCCTTCATCTTCTTGGGGGTGCGCTGCGAGTACTCGCGCGGCACCGGGCCGTGGACGACGCCGCCGCCGGTCCAGTGCGGAGCACGGATCGAGCCCTGGCGGGCGCGGCCGGTGCCCTTCTGGCGCCACGGCTTGCGGCCGCCGCCACGCACCTCGGCGCGGGTCTTGGTCTTGTGGGTGCCCTGGCGAGCCGCGGCGCGCTGGGCGACGACGACCTGGTGCATCAGGGCGGTCGACACCTCGGCGTCGAAGATCTCGGCCGGGAGTTCCACGGAGCCGTTCACGCCACCGTCGGCGGTGTGGACGTCAAGCTTGAGGTTCGTCATGCGTGAGCACCACCCTTCACAGCGGTCTTGACAACCAGGAGGCCGCCGCGGACGCCCGGAACCGCACCCTTGATGAGGAGCAGGTTGGCGTCGGCGTCGATCTTCTGGATCTTCAGGTTCTGGGTCGTGACCCGGTCGTTGCCCATGCGGCCGGCCATGCGCTTGCCCTTGAACACGCGCGCGGGCGTAGAGCAGGCGCCGATGCCGCCGACTCGGCGGTGCGAGGCCTGGTTGCCGTGGCCCGCGCCCTGGCCGGCGAAGCCGTGGCGCTTCATGGCGCCGGCGAAGCCCTTGCCCTTGGAGGTGCCGGTGACGTCGACGTACTCGATGTCGCCGAACACGTCCACGCCGACCTCCTGGCCGACCTCGTACGAGGAGGCGTCCGGGGTGCGGATCTCCACGGTGTGGCGACGCGGGGTCACGCCGGCCTTCTTGAAGTGGCCGACCTGCGGCTTGTTGGCCTTACGGGGGTCGATCTCGCCGTAGGCGATCTGGACGGCGTCGTAGCCGTCCACGTCCTTCGTGCGCACCTGGGTCACGACGCACGGCCCGGCCTCGACGACGGTCACCGGGACGACCCGGTTGTCCTCGTCGAAGACCTGGGTCATGCCGAGCTTGGTGCCCAGGATGCCCTTGATCTCGTTTTCACTCATTATCTAGTCTCCGCTGCCGTAGTCCAGGCTCACTGA
Source organism: Corynebacterium sp. HMSC11E11 (assembly GCF_001807025.1). Taxonomy (NCBI): domain Bacteria; kingdom Bacillati; phylum Actinomycetota; class Actinomycetes; order Mycobacteriales; family Corynebacteriaceae; genus Corynebacterium; species Corynebacterium sp. HMSC11E11. The sequence goes on from NZ_KV787165.1 coordinate 29,725, forward strand.
ATGTTGACGTCGACGGACGCCGGAAGGTCGATGCGCATGAGAGCGTCGACGGTCTTCGGGGTCGGGTCGAGAATGTCGATCAGGCGCTTGTGGGTGCGCATCTCGAAGTGCTCGCGCGAGTCCTTGTACTTGTGCGGCGAGCGGATGACGCAGTACACGTTCTTTTCGGTGGGCAACGGCACGGGGCCGACCACTCGGGCGCCCGTACGGGTCACCGTCTCGACGATGCGGCGCGCAGACGCGTCGATCGCCTCGTGGTCGTAGGCCTTCAGCCTGATGCGGATCTTTTGTCCCGCCACGCTTGTCCTCTCCTCGGTCGGCGCGCCCTCGAGGGGCGTCGACCCTGTCATTGTCTTCTCTGCGCCGGTGTGCCCAGCTGGTCATGGCCAGCGCCAGAGTGTCGATTCCGGGTATCGCTTGTGTCGTCTTATGGTCACCGTCGTCGGGCATGGCGCAGCACAGCGCCGATGCATTCCGAGAGGACGGTGATTTCCCGCGCGTTCGCGCACGGTCGTCGACCGATGTCCCAGTTGAAGGAGAGGCTCCCCCGTGAAAGCGTGGGTGCCTTTCGCCTACTGCCGCTGTGTATTTGCCATGCCAGCACCGGTCCCCGCGGTCGGGCGTGTCGCCCTCTTGACGACTGCGGGGCACGTCGCCTTCGCCGGTGTCCCGACGTCGGCTCTCGTGGCCATGCTCACTTCACCAGCGACGCCTCTCCGCAACTGCGCCGGTTCCCTCGGGCCTGGCGGGTGTGCGGCGATGACGCCGTGTTAAAGCAACCCGTGTATTAAAGCACGTTCCGGGCGCGTCCCCCAAATCCCGTCCGGATATGTGCGCAACATCACTACGTCACGCCGCCGTTTACCTGCGTGTCGGGCCGGCGTCAACGGCTGGCCGTCGTAAAGCAAATGCTTGACGACGACCGCACGCCGGACCGGGCAACCCCCACCCAGGATTCGCCCGCGACGAGCCCGGCCGACTCGGACATGCGAAAAGGGCCCCGCTCCCGAACGTGGGAGCGGGGCCCTTCTCAAGGCCGCGGGCGATGCGTCGGTCGGATCAGACGATCAGATCGACGGCATCGTTCCGCACGAGCAACAAGACTTACTTGTTGATCTTGGTGACGCGGCCGGCGCCGACGGTGCGGCCACCCTCGCGGATGGCGAAGCGCAGGCCCTCGTCCATCGCGACCGGCTGGATCAGGGTGACGGACATGTCGACGTTGTCGCCCGGCATGACCATCTCGGTGCCCTCCGGCAGCTTCACAACGCCGGTGACGTCGGTGGTGCGGAAGTAGAACTGCGGACGGTAGTTGTCGAAGAACGGGGTGTGACGGCCGCCCTCATCCTTGGACAGGATGTAGACGGAGCCCTCGAACTCGGTGTGCGGGGTGTACGCGCCCGGCTTGGCGATGATCTGGCCGCGCTCAATGTCCTCGCGCTTGATGCCGCGGAGCAGCAGACCGCAGTTGTCGCCGGCCTCGGTGTAGTCCAGCAGCTTGCGGAACATCTCGATGCCCGTGACGGTGGTCTTCTGGGACTTCTCCTTGATGCCCAGGATCTCGACCTCGTCGTTCACGTTCAGGGTGCCGCGCTCGACGCGACCGGTGGCGACGGTGCCGCGGCCGGTGATGGTGAAGATGTCCTCGACCGGCATCAGGAACGGCTTGTCGGTCTCGCGGACCGGGTCCGGCACCTTCTCGTCGACGGCCTCCATCAGCTCGAGGATGGAGTCGACCCACTTCTCCTCGCCGTTCAGGGCGCCGAGAGCGGAGATGTGGACGATCGGAGCCTCCTCGTCGTAGTCCTGCTCGGCGAGAAGCTCACGCACCTCCATCTCCACGAGCTCGATGATCTCCTCATCGTCGACCATGTCGCACTTGTTCAGGGCGACGAGGATGTAGGGGACGCCGACCTGGCGGGCCAGGAGGACGTGCTCACGGGTCTGCGGCATCGGGCCGTCGGTGGCGGCCACGACGAGGATCGCACCGTCCATCTGGGCGGCGCCGGTGATCATGTTCTTGATGTAGTCCGCGTGACCCGGGGCATCGACGTGCGCGTAGTGGCGCTTCTCCGTCTGGTACTCAACGTGGGACACGTTGATGGTGATGCCGCGCTCCTTCTCCTCCGGCGCCTTGTCGATGGCGTCGTAGGCGAAGGACTCGTTCAGGTCCGGGTACTTGTCGGCCAGCACCTTGGTGATGGCAGCCGTGGTGGTGGTCTTGCCATGGTCGACGTGACCGATGGTGCCGATGTTGACGTGCGGCTTCGTACGCTCGAACTTCGCCTTCGCCACTGTTAGTCCTCCTGGACGTCATGGTGGCCACGACTTTCGTAGCCACAGATTGTGGTCGCCCACCCCCACGCCACTGCACAAGCCGACGAAAGACGACCTTGTGCGGGAGTAAAGAAGGGGGCGGACAGTGCATTTTCACTGTGCCAGTTACACGATCCTAATGGGAATGCCGGGCCCATATCAAACTCGGCTCCCCCGGATCGATTACGGGGTAACGGCCGGCACCGCGCACCACCTCCGGCGCTCGCGACGAAGGCCGGGTCAGCGGTGAAAAGTGCGGGCCGTTACCCTCCCCCGATCCCCGACACGGTGGATCGGAGGGAGTTTCGGCTCCGCCGGACGCTTCCGCAATCGGTGCGGATAACGGCCGACGGGCCCGGACCCCGCCGCGGACGTCGTCCGGACGGGACCCGGCTCCGGCTTAGTTGCCGGTGCGCTCGGCGATGATCTCCTGCGCGACGGAGGACGGAACCTCGGCGTAGGAGTCGAAGATCATCGAGTAGTTGGCGCGACCCTGCGTCTTGGAGCGCAGGTCGCCGACGTAGCCGAACATCTCCGACAGCGGGACCAGGGCCTTGACGGCCTTGACGCCGGTGCGGTCCTCCATGGAGTTGACCTGGCCGCGGCGGGCGTTGATGTCGCCGATGACCTCGCCCATGTACTCCTCGGGGGTGATGACCTCGACGGCCATCATCGGCTCGAGCAGGACCGGCTTCGCCTTCTGCACGGCCTCCTTCAGGGCCATGGAGCCGGCGATCTTGAAGGCCATCTCGGAGGAGTCGACCTCGTGGTACTGACCGTCGAGCAGGGTGGCCTTGATGTTGACCAGCGGGAAGCCGGCCAGGGTGCCGTACTGCATCGCGTCCTGGATGCCGGCGTCGACGGAGGGGATGTACTCCTTCGGCACGCGGCCGCCGGTGACGGCGTTGTCGAACTTGTAGGTCGCCGACTCGCCCTCCTCCAGCTCCTCGGGCGCCGGGGCGTAGGGCTCCAGCGACACGATGACCTTCGCGAACTGACCGGAACCACCGGTCTGCTTCTTGTGGGTGTACTCGTACTTCTCGACCGGCTTGCGGATGGTCTCGCGGTACGCGACCTGCGGATTGCCGATGTTGGCCTCGACCTTGAACTCGCGCTTCATGCGGTCGACCAGGACGTCGAGGTGGAGCTCGCCCATGCCGCCGATGACGGTCTGGCCGGTCTCCTCGTCCAGGCGGACGGTGAAGGTCGGGTCCTCTTCGGCCAGGCGCTGGATCGCGGTGCCCAGCTTCTCCTGGTCGGCCTTCGACTTCGGCTCGATGGCCACGGAGATGACCGGGTCCGGGAAGCTCATGGACTCGAGCACGATCGGGGCGTCCTGGGCGCAGAGGGTGTCACCGGTGGTGGTGTCCTTCAGGCCGATGAACGCGTAGATGTTGCCGGCGACGGCCTCGTCGACCGGGTTCTCCTTGTTGGCGTGCATCTGGAAGAGCTTGCCGACGCGCTCCTTCTTCTCCTTGGTGGAGTTGAGCACCTGGGCGCCCGGCTCCACGCGGCCCGAGTAGACGCGGACGAAGGTCAGCTTGCCGAAGAACGGGTGCGCGGCGATCTTGAACGCCAGCGCGGAGAACGGCTCGTCGGCGGAGGGCTTGCGGACCATGTCGACGGTCTCGTCGCCGACCTTGTGGCCGTGGACCTCGCCCACGTCGAGCGGGGTCGGCAGGAAGTCGACGACAGCGTCGAGCAGCGGCTGGATGCCCTTGTTCTTGTAGGCGGTGCCGCAGTAGACCGGGTAGATCTCGGAGTTGATGACCATCTTGCGGATAGCGCCCTTGATCTCGTCCATGGTCAGCTCTTCGCCGCCGAAGTACTTGTCCATGAGCTCTTCGTCGGACTCGGCGACGGCCTCGAGCAGCTTCTCGCGGTACTCGTTGGCCTTGTCGACCAGGTCGGCCGGGATCTCCTCGACGGTGGCCTCGGTGCCGATCTCGGTCTTGCCGCGCCAGGTCAGGGCCTTCATCTGCAGCAGGTCGACGACGCCGTCGAAGTCATCCTCCGCGCCGATCGGCAGCTGCATGACCAGCGGCTTGGCGCCGAGGCGGTCGACGATGGTGCCGACGGTGTACTCGAAGTCCGCGCCCAGCTTGTCCATCTTGTTGACGAAGCAGATGCGGGGGACGTCGTACTTCTGGGCCTGACGCCAGACCTGCTCCGACTGGGGCTCGACGCCCTCCTTGCCGTCGAAGACGGCGACGGCGCCATCGAGCACGCGCAGGGAGCGCTCGACCTCGACGGTGAAGTCGACGTGGCCCGGGGTGTCGATGATGTTGATCTGGTTGTCGTTCCAGAAGCAGGTGACCGCGGCGGACGTGATGGTGATGCCGCGCTCCTTCTCCTGCTCCATCCAGTCGGTGGTAGCGCCACCGTCGTGCGTCTCGCCGACCTTGCGGTTGATGCCCGTGTAGTACAGGATGCGCTCGGTCGTGGTGGTCTTACCGGCGTCGATGTGAGCCATGATGCCGATGTTGCGGACCTTCTTCAGGTCCTTCTTGACGGGAAGTGCGCCTTCTGCCACTTGATTCCCCACTCGTTTCAAATCGTGTGGCGGGGGCTCAGGACGTTGTCGACGTCTTCGCCTCGACCGCCAGCGGTCGGGTTGCTCGATCTATCTTGCCACCGATTCGGCCCGGTGGCTCGCCGTGATTCCCCCCGGGACCCCAAAGGCCCCCGGGTCGCCGGCGCCGGAGCCGGCCCCTGGGGGCCTGGTCCGACGCTCGCGGTCACTACCAGCGGTAGTGGGCGAAGGCGCGGTTGGCCTCGGCCATCTTGTGGGTGTCCTCGCGGCGCTTGACGGACGCGCCGAGGCCGTTGGAGGCGTCGAGGATCTCGTTGGCGAGACGCTCCATCATGGTGTTCTCGCGGCGCTGGCGCGAGAACATGAGCAGCCAACGCAGGGCCAGGGTGTTGCCGCGGCCGGGACGGACCTCGACCGGAACCTGGTAGGTGGCGCCGCCGACGCGGCGGGAGCGGACCTCGAGGGCGGGCTTGACGTTCTCGATGGCGCGCTTGAGGGTCAGCACGGGATCGGTGCCGGTCTTCTCGCGGCAGACCTCGAGGGCACCGTAGACGATGCGCTCGGCGGTCGACTTCTTGCCGTCCTGCAGCACCTTGTTGATGAGCTGGGTGACCAGCGGCGAGCCGTACACCGGGTCGTTGACGACGGGACGCTTGGGGGCGGGACCCTTACGAGGCATGTCTTACTTCTCCTTCTTCGCGCCGTAGCGGGAACGGGCCTGCTTGCGGTCCTTGACGCCCTGGGTGTCGAGGGAGCCGCGGACGATCTTGTAGCGGACGCCCGGGAGGTCCTTCACTCGGCCACCGCGGACGAGCACCATGGAGTGCTCCTGCAGGTTGTGGCCCTCGCCCGGGATGTAGGCGGAGACCTCGATGCCGGAGGTCAGGCGAACACGGGCGACCTTGCGGAGCGCCGAGTTCGGCTTCTTCGGGGTGGTGGTGTACACGCGGGTGCACACGCCACGGCGCTGCGGCGAGCCCTTCAGGGCGGCCGTCGACGTGGCCGACTTCTTGTCGTGGCGGCCCTTGCGGACCAGCTGCTGGATAGTGGGCATGAAGCCTCTTTCTTTTTCGTTCCGATCGCACTGCGGCGTCCGTCCGGCCGCTGGTGGAGGATCGGTTTTTAAACGTGCGAAACCCAGTCAGCCGCTCTCGCTGGCCTACCGGGTGATGTCGTCAACTCCCAATTACATCTTGGGACTGTCCACCGACAGTAGTGCAACCTGCGACGATCGCCAAAAAACCCAGGTAATGAAACGGAAGAGGGGCCGTCGCAAAGCCGCTTTCGCTTTACGACGGCCCCTCCCCGGGCCCGGGGCCGGTTCACGGGTCGAGCCGATTGCACCCGAGGCGGGGGCGATGCCGGGTCGCGGGACTACGGCTTGGCGAGGGCGTCGGATTCGCGGACGAGCTGGTTGTGCTCGTCGATGTCGTCCTCGTGGTTGGAGCGGATCCGGGTCACCGCGATGCAGGAGGTCAGGGAGATGGCCGCGAGGAAGATGCCGACCGCGAAGCCGCCGTAGGCCTCGGCGAGCGGGGCGGCGATGAGCGGCGGGATGGCGCCGCCGAGGATCGCGGCGATGTTGTAGGCCAGGCCGGCGCCGGTGTAGCGCAGGTCGACGCGGAACATCTCGGGGAGCATCGCGCCGGCCGGACCGTAGGAGATGCCGAAGACGACCATGGTCACGGTCAGGCCGATGCCGAAGTGCCAGATGGTGCCGAAGTCCAGGACCCAGAACAGCACCGGCGTCCACAGGACCGCGAGCACCGTCGAAGTCAGGATCACCTTGGTGCGGCCGATGCGGTCGGAGATCGCCGCCGAGGCCGCGATGGCACCGCCGAAGACGACGGCGGCGACCATGCCGACCAGCAGAATGTCACGGCGGGCCAGGCCCAGCTGGGCGGTGCCGTAGGAGGTCAGGTACGAGGTGCCCATGTAGAACAGCGAGAACAGGGAAGCCAGCGCGACGCCGCCGGTCACGGCCTCACGCCACTGGTACCGCAGGGTGTCCATGAACGGCAGGGTGCGGCGCACGCCGGCGGCCCGCTCCCGGGCACGGCGTTCCTGCTCCTTCTTGAACGACGGGGTCTCCTGGATGGCCAGGCGAACGTACAGGCCGACGAAGACCATCACGATGGACAGCAGGAACGGAATGCGCCATGCCCATTCGATGAAGGCGTCGGACGTTTCGCCGATGGCGAGGAAGACGAGCACGAAGGTGCCGGACGACAGGAAGAAGGCGACCGCGGCGCCGAGCTGCGGGAACATCGCGTACGCGCCGCGCTTGCCCGGCGGCGCGTATTCCGCCGTGAGCAACGTCGCGCCGGCCCATTCGCCGCCGACGGCCATGCCCTGCAGGAAGCGCATGAGCACCAGGAGGATCGGACCCCACACGCCGATGCCGGATTCGAAGAGACCGAAGACGCCGGTTTCGTAGCCCGGCAGCAGGCCGATGCACAGGGTCGCGATGCCCATCATCAGCAGCGTCCACACCAGGGTGCGCTTGCGGCCGAGGATGTCGCCGAAGTGCCCGAAGACGACGGAGCCCAGCGGGCGGGCGAGGAACGCGACGCCGAAGGTGGCGAAGGAGGCCACGGTCGACAGCATCGGGGTCATGCTCGGGAAGAACACGGTGGGGAACACCAGCGCCGCGGCGGTGCCGTAGATGAAGAAGTCGTAGAACTCGATGGTCGTGCCGACGAGGCTCGCGGTGGCGACCCTGCGCAGGGAGGGTCCTTTGGCTGCGTCGTCGGCCGGCACGTGGGGCGCCGGTGCGGTCACGCCGACGGATGCGCGATCCGTCGCGATGGAGTTGGTCATGGGCGTCTCCTGTCTCGGGGGCGGCCCGCCGGGGACCACCCGTTCAACAATGTGACGCAGAACATATGCGGGCGTGACCCACGTCTCACATACCCGAAAGAGGGTGTTATGGAATCAACGATTAATCGCGGCTAGCGATTTAATTCACAATTCAGATACTTTCCACCGGCAAGAAGAGCCCCGACCAGCCACGATGCAGTGACGGACACCATTCGACGGCCATCCGACCCCGTTCGAAACTTCGCGAAAATCTTTGCCGAACGGGCCTCCACAACGGGCCGCCATGACGCCCCGCTCAGGGAATCAAGCCGAGGACGCGGGCACGGCTCACCGCCGCATGGCGCCCCTTCACGCCGAGCTTCGCGCTCGTGTTGCGCAGATACGCCTTGACGGTCTCCATGCTCAGCGACAACCGCGCCGCCGCCTCGGCGTTCGTGCAGCCCAGCGCGACCTGCGACAGCACGTCGAGCTCGCGCGCCGTCAGCTTCGGTGCATCGGGATGCGGCCCACCTCTCGCCACCCCCGTTTCCGCGCCCCCGGCATCGCCCGAGCGCGTCCCGTCGCCCCCGGCATCCGGAAACAACATCGCGGCGAGCCCGCCGGAGGCGGCCAGAAGCCGGTCGCGCGCATCGGCGTCGGCCGTGGTCGCGGCGATCGCCCGCAGGTCGGCGTGCAACTCGCGCAGTCGCTCCAGATCCGACGACCCCGGCCCCTCCCCCGCCTCGCGGATCCCGGCGGTGCCGCGCTGCGCCATGGCGATGCGCCGGTCGACTTCATCCCGGATGCGCAGCTCGGTGCCGGCCTTCGTCGCCAAGCGCATGGCCACGGAGCGGATGCGGTCCCCGAATTCGAACCGCTCGCGATGCGCCCCATAGAGAAGCATCCGGGTTTCGCCGATGCCGGAGAGGACGGGCACCGCCATGACGGGGCCGAGCCCCTCGCTGCGCACCTGGTCCAGGTAACTGTCGGTGATGGTGCGCGAGACCCCGTAGTCGGCGACGACTGCGGGGCGCCGATCCCGCAGGACGCGGCCGCCGAGCCCTTCACCCGGCACGACGTTGACTCCGCGGACGCCGTCGCGACGCAGACCGACGCCTTCGTCGATGGTCACGCCGGCCTGACCGCCGATGCCGAGGAAAACGACGGGCAGATCCGCCTCCCTGCGCAGTTCGCGAACGAGCTGCTTGGCCAGGTCGCGGTCGCGCGGCCGGTTGTGCGGCATCGGCGTCGCCCTCCCTCGGTCCAGTCGCGGCCCGACCGCGCCCGTCGCACGCCCGTCGGCCTCCACATCAGTTTCTTTCCGAAACATCATAGACACTGCGGCGTCCCCACCTGCGCCGCTCCCCGGGAAACCCGGGCATCGAACGCCCGTTAAGCTCGGGGTGTGATCTACCGAAACGCTTCGAAGGGGGCCCCGCAGCAGCAGTCCCCGGAGGTTCAGGTCTCTCCGACGGCCGAGGAAATGCTCGCCGCCGCCCGGGACGCCATCGACGGGCCCGATGGATCTCGGGCGTCGACGACGAAGTACCGCGAGATCATCGCGAAGCTCCGCCCCGGCCCCCGCTTGCCGGGCGATCCCGCCGACGCTCTGGCGCTCGCCCGGGCCCATGAGGGGCTCGCCGACCAGTACGCGGCGACGGACCAGCCGGTGAAGGCCATCGAGTCGCTGTATGCGGTGGCCGTGATGTCCTTGCTTGTCGACGACCCCCTCATGCGTGGCAGGGCCTTCGCCAAAGTGGCCGACCTGCGCATCTCCGCGGGCAACTACGCCGAGGCCCGCAAGGATCTGACCACTGCGGCACTGGCCTTCGACGCGGCCGGGGACGGGGCGACTGCCCGGGAGCTGCGGGAACGGCGCAGCGGCCGCACCTCGGCCACCGGGGTCGGCGCGGGTGCCGGCGAAGGCGCGGAGGCGAGCGGCGGGGGCGGCTCGAGCAGCGGTGCAAACGCCAACGTCGGCACCGTCCCGAACGACGCCCCGAGGAGGCGGCGCGGACTGGCCGACCGTCTGATGAACCGCGCCCTGGCAACCCTGGGCACGAACGGCGGGGCCGACGCCCCCTCGGGTCGAGGCGACGTCGTGGACGGCGAGGTCGCCGGCACCGACGAGGGCGGCACCGGCTCTCGCGTGGATTGGGGCAAGGCGCTCGTCCGCGTCGAATCCGCGGGGGTGTCCGATGCCAAGAAGGACGGCGCGGACGCTCTGCTCCGGCTGCTGCTCAACTCCGCCGGCCAGGCCGATGGGCCGAACGACGACCAGATCCGCCGTGCCGCGCCCCTGCTCGTCGGCATGGGTGGCGCCGACCGCTTCGATGCGAGCGCCTTCGCCTCCGACATCACGGTGGCCGCCAACGCGGTGTGCGCCATCGGCGATCTGAAAGTCCAGGGGACGACGCGCGACGAGCTGGCCGAGCGTTCCCGCGCCGTGTGGACGTCCGCGCTGACCACCGGCGACGAGGCCCTGCGGGCCGGCGATGCGGCGACGGCCCGGGACGCTTTCCAATTCGTGCTGGATTCCCGCTCGAAGACCGTTCACGCGACGTCCGCGCAGCAGGGCGCGGCGTTGGTGGGCCGTACCCGCGCGGCGGTCATTTCCGGGGATCAGAAGGACATCCGGGCGTCCGCCCTCGCCGGCGCCAACGCGGTGTGCAGGCTCCCCGACACCGGAGACCGCGCCCGCTACGGCGAACGATTCGCCCACCTGCTCCGCGACGTCGGCGACGCGACCACGCTGCGGATGAGGCTGCTCGAGCGTGTAGCGGACAATTGGAGCCAGGTCGGCGACGAGCACGCCGCGGTGCGGTGCCTGCTCGAGGCCGCCCTGTGCAAGGCGAAGCTGCGGGACTTCAGGGGCGCCCACGAAGATTTTCAGCGGTTGAGCCAGCGGGCGGAGGAGCTGGAGGACACCGCCCTGTTGTCGGAGTCGCTCCTGCACCTGGGACGTTCCTGGAACTTCGCCGGCCGACCGGAGGTCGCGGTCAAGTGCTACGACACGCTCCTGGACAAGGTCACCCCGGGCGAACTCGACGACGACCGCGCCCGAGTGGGGTACGCCCGTCTTCTGCTGGAAAAGGGGCGGACGCTCGCGCGCGTCCCGGGTGCGTCGGAGTCGGAACTGACCGAGGCGCGGGCCGGCGTGACCAAGGCCCGGGACATTTTCGCCGGCCTCGGCGCTCAGTTGCTCGTTCGCGAAGCCAACGAGACGATCGACCAGCTGCCGCGCTGACCGGCCGCCCGTGCCGAGCAGCTGACCCCGGTCGGCGGGGTCGATGCCCGCCGACCGGGGTCGGCCGCGTCGGTCAACTCCGTCCGGTCACACCTGACCGAACCATGATTTGTTGACCGGCACCCACAACAGGGGCAGCGTGATCACGCAGGCCAGGCCGGCGATGGCGAAGCCGGACACGGCCAAGAGGAACACTCCGGCGATGCACAGCAGCGTGAGCACGATGCGCGCCCAGTTCTCCCCCTTCACGGTGAAGAACGCCATCAGCAGCAGCACCACCAGGATGATCCCCCAGAAGATGGTGGTCTCCAGGATGTTCTCGGGCCGGAACGAGTCGTTCGCCCCGATCGCCGAGGCGATCCGATCCTCGTACCCTTCCAACAGGCCGACGCCGGTGGTGGGTCGCTCGGGCAGTTGCCACCGCTCGACCAGACGCCAGATGACCACGCCCGCGGTGACCAGCTGCATCGCGAAGGCGATGAGGATCGTGACGGGAGCGTTGAAGAACTTCATCGACGCCATCCGCTGCCCGAACGGGGCCTTGTGCCCCGTGGGCCCGGTGTGGCCGCCCGGCGCGGGCCCGCCGAATCGGTAGTCGTCGCCGCCGGGCGCGAAGCCCCCGCCGAAGCCGGAGCGGTCCGGGGTCGCCGGCTGTCCTCCGCCTGCACCGAATCCGCCCGTCCCGCCGAATCCGCTTCCGAAGCCGCCCGCTTGGCCGGATCCGCCGAAACCGCCGCCGTGGCCGAACCCGGACTGGTCGGATCCTCCGCCGAAACCGCCCTGGCCGAACCCGCTCTGGCCGAAGCCGGGCCCTCCGAAGTTTCCGTTCCCGTTCATCGGAACAGCCCCCTGTCCGTGAGCAGCCACAGCACCGGATCCAGGCAACGGAACGGCGCGATGCCGCTGCGGTGGAGATGCTGCCCCTGGGGCGCCGCGCCCAGGGCGGACGTCGCAAAGTATCGGAAACCGTACCCGTTGGCGGGCCGGTACCTGTCCTCGAGGGTGAGCACGAGTCGGCCGGCATCGAGCTTGAGCAACATGCTGCGGATTTCCGCGTCGAGGTAGAGGGAATCGTTGTTGTCGAAGCGCAGCCCCGTGTCCCTGCGGTACGCCGCCCCATAGTTGCCCATGATCCGGCCCCACTCGCTGTCGGGGACGCGTTCGAGTTCCTGCAGGGTGTCGAACTTGGACAGGGTCACCGCCAGTCGCGGGCGGGCCTGGCCGAGCAGGTCGAGGAGGTTCTGCAGGACGTCTACGGGGTCGCCGCCGAGCGTCTGATCCGGGACCAGGCCCGACAGGTAATTGCGGATCTGCGGGACCTTCAGCGGGTCGAAGAGGAAGATGATCTCGTCGGCCTCGCGGAAGAAGCCGAGCGAGTCCGGGTCGTCGGGCAGCACTTCGAGGTCCTCGCCGGCGACGTCGCGGATGACCAGGAAGAACTTCCGCGGCCCCTGCCCGACGTCCCAGGTGCCCAGGTCGAAGATCAGGGGGTCGCGCTGGTAGGCGTCTTCCGCGGCCATGCGCGGCGTGGGCGGCATGAGGCCCATTTCCTCGAAGAGGGGCTTTTCGTAGTTGTCCCGGTATCGCTCGCGGGTCGATTCGTCGGCGCCGCGGATGACCTTGCGGTGGCTTTGGGCCAGCTGGTCGAGCATCTTCACCAGGACGGCGATGTACAGGCTCTTGCCGGAGGCGCGGGCGCCGGCCAGCGCGATGCACAGCGTGCCGGAGTCCGCCCATCCGGCGGGCAGTTCACGGTCGACGTACTCGCTGCGGGTCGCCTGCGGGTCGCGCAGGGGACGGAACGTGTACGGGCACCGGGTGGGGGTGGCCGGGAGTTGGGGGACGGTCATCGGCGGTCATCCTCGTCGGAGCGGTCGTCGGCGGGTGCGCCGAACATGGGGGGTCGGATGTCGTTTCCGGGACGCTGCGTCGGGGTGGTGGGGCTGGTCGGCCACACGGGTGCTTGACGACGTCCATCGTCTTCCGCTTCGGCGTCCCGCGCGTGGCGGCCGGGGGTGTCCCGACCGGTGTCGGCCGATTCCGTTTCCGTCGACGGGGATTGCGCGGCCCACGTCCCGGTCCACCCGGTTCCGCTCGGACGGTTGCCGGTCGGCGTGGTTCCGGTCGGCGTGGTTCCGGTCGGTGCGGCGAAGTGGGTGGTGAGCGCGTCGGCATCCACGATGTCGTCTGTCGCCGGGGCGGATTCCGCGGTGCCGTCGGAGGCGGGTGCGGAAGCCGGCGCATCCCCGAAGGTCGGAGGGTTCCCCCACGAGGAGTCGGAGCCGAAGCCCTCGGGCGAGCCGAACCGCGGGGCCTCGCCGAAGGACTGCGATTCCCCGAAAGCCGGAGCCTGCCCGAACGGAGACGAGTCCGCGAACGTGGGCGTTCCGCCGAAGGGATCGGCGTCCCGGGCCGGGGCCTGCGGGGGCTCGGAGGCAGCGGGTGCAGCCGGCGCGGCGGCGCCTCGGGATCCGTCGTTGATCCGGCGCATGGCCATGACCACGGATTCCACGGAGCTGCGGATGGCATCCGACCGGCCCGATTCCAGGGCATCGATCAAACGATCGTCGACGGCGACGACGGTGGAGGAACCGTGGCGGGACGCACCCCGCAGCAACAGCGACACGGCATTCGAGTCTCCGTCGGCCACGGCGGCGGGCACCGCGTCGGAGATGACGAACGTCAGGTCATCCATGCCGTCCGACACCGTTTCGCCGCCGCCGATGCGGGCGGCCCCGGACTGCACGAGCTGCCGGACCTCTCCCGCGAGGTCGGCGACGGAGTCGAGGACACGGGTTTCGCCGTCCGCGACGACCGTCACGCGCGGCGTGCCGGGAATGACGCTGGCCGCGCCGACGATGACGTCGACGGCGGGAGCGAGGCGGGCCAGCACCGACGGCGCGGACATCGACGCCGACCTGTCGACGTGAACGCGGATGGCCATCCCTTCGGCCGGGTGCACCGACGCCGCGTCGAGTGCGGAACGCACGGCGGCGCGCACCGTGGCCGCCGGGCCGTCCAACCGGCCTTCGGCGACGAGGCCCTCCGCACGCAGCAGCAGATCATCGCCCTCCGCCCGAATCAGGCCGACGACGACCTCGGAACGACCGTCGAGGGTGACGCGGGGAAACTCGATGCTCTGCGCCGAATCCGTTCCGGGGCGACCGCGGGTGACGATGACCTGCGCCGACCGCCCCGGGCCGAAATCGCCGCCCGCGACCGGCCTGAGCACGACCTGCGACGACGAACCGGCCCCTATGACCTTCAGGGTCGAGTCGTCCACGCGGTTGGCGTCGGCGTCGCCGCGCAGCTCCAGCCGCACGGGCTCCCGGGAACCAAGCGAATGGGCCTGGACCTGGAACATGCCGCGGGCCGACATGCGAAACTCCTGGCCCTCTCCGAGGGAATTCACTGACATGTTCTTCTCCTACCTGTGGTCATCGGAACGTCGACGGAGTTTGCCGAAAAGTTGGCCGTTTCCGGGCACGCCGTCCCGGTGCCTGCGGCCACCGTCGAACCCGTCGCCCGCCGGGATGTCGCGCGGGGTTCTTCCCCGCGTCGAGTGCCGTACCGCAAGGTCCCCGTCGAGCACGGCCTTGGCTTCCGCCACCAGCTTGCGGGCCTCCGGCGGCGGGTCGTCGCCGTTGAGTTCGCCGACGGCACCCGCGCGGAACCTTTCGCTGCGCCGCACCATGTCGACCGCCATGTCGAGCACGTCGCGCAGTTCGTCGTCACGCATGTCGTCGAGCAGCCACCACGGCAGATTCCGGGTGTCGGAATACCACTTGCGCAACAGGGATTCCGACAACGCCGACGCCAGCACGACGCGCCGGATCCGATCCATGTCCGGAAGTTCATCCCGCTGAGCGGTGAGCAGGACCTCACCGAGAGTGGACCAGGCCGGCGGTTTCGACCTCAGGCCGAACACGTGCCCAATCTTCTCGCCGAGCTCCGGTCCCGCGTAATTCTCGATTTCCGCGATCTGGCGGGGGTCGAAGTACCGGACGAAGGCGGGGACCAGTTCATGCCTCCGCGGCTGACGCGGTGTCCGGGCCGAGGCGTGTTCCTCGCCTCGTTGCCCCTCGTCCTGTCGATGCACCGGGGCCTGATCCGGCCGGATGGTCGCAGTCTGCGCATCGTCCGCTTCCCACCCGGGGTTGCGACCCCATGCCTCGGACTCACCGGTGGTGGTGCGGTTTCCCCGCTCGGTAACTGCCTTCTCCAGCTCCGGGCGCCAGGGGCCCTCGGCCAACAGCCGCCGCTCCGGCTCCGACATGCGGGACAGCTCCCGCTCCACCACCGGCGTCAAACCGGTGGCCCGGTCTCCCAGGGATTCCACCAGGGAGTTGAGCCCGAACACCGTCATCTCCGGCGACGGCATGGACGACGGCGCGGACCAATCCCCCGCCTGCCAATCGCCGGCACCCGGGGCATCGCCGAACACGTCGCCCGCGGGCCCGCCCACATCCGACATCGCGCCCAGCACCCACGCACCGATGAGGTCTCCCTCCCACACGGGAGCCTTGAACTCGTCTGGGGCGGTGCCGCGCATCGTGGCCAGGAAACGCTCCGCCACCTGCGGCACGCCCAACCACTCTGCCGCCGCCACGGGCAAGCCGATGCCTCCGGCGATCGCCTCATGCAACGCCCCATCCGTCGCCGTGATCTCCCGCAGCACGCTCACCAACGGATTGTCCGTCCCGATCGACGTGGCCAGCACGCTCTCATCGCCGCGGACGACCGCGGCTCCGAGCCCACGCCGCTCCAGGAACGCGAACGCTTCCTCCCGGCGGTCGGGATCGTCGAAAAGCCCGGCCGAAGCCAGCGTCGCGAGCACCGACAGCGACTCGGGCCCCGCCCCGTCGTCGGCGAGCAACTCATCGGCGAGGGCATCGGCGACGCCGACGGGAAACACCTCGTCCATGTTCTCCGGGGCATCCCCGGGCCGGGACAGCAGACCGAGCAACGGGTCCCGCGCAGCCGACCTCAACTCCTCGTTCGTCACCGCCACGGCGGCCAACTGCCAGGCGGGATCACCGCCGACGGCGACCGGCACCTCCCCCGAACGCAGCAAGTGGGAGAAATGCATGGCCTCGTCCGGCATCAGGAACATGAACGACAACAGCGTCGACCACTCCGACACCGCCAGCGGCGTCCCGCCGACCATCGTCGAAGCGCCGCCGTACACCCCCATCTCCGGAGTCTCCTCGGTGGAGACGACGATGACGTCGGGCACCTCGGCGGCCTCGGCCGCGTCCTCCAACGGGATGCACGCAAGCGACACCCCGCGAGCCCGGGCGGTGCCCAGGGAACGGGCCCGCTCGAACGTCGACCACGAGAAATCGCGGGCGGTCGCGGGCGACTGCGCCTGACACACCGCCGCAACCCACATCGCCGCATCCTCGGGAGGACACGCCACCGCCACGAGGCGACCGTCCGCGCACCCGTCGAGAATCGCGCCGAGCACGGCACGACGATCGACCTCGCAATCCGCGAAGATCCACGGCCACAGCTTGCCGGGAACCGCGAGCGGGCCGAGCGGCGGAACGCCCTCCGGCACGGTGGTCGAATTGACCTCCCTGGCACCGAACGGGAACCGGAGGGCCGGGGAAAACATCAGGTCGCTGGGCCACAGCACCGGGAATTCCCCGACGCCGCCACGGAACACGTGAACCTGCGTGAACACGTTGCCCGCCCGTCCCGTGGCGTCCTCGCCGGCCGGGGACGAAAACCAGAACACCCGATCATCGCCCGGCCACGGGGCGCGGGTCCACGCCATGCGCCGCTGCAACCCGCTGATGTCGTCGGCCGAAGGGTACTGGGGCACCGGCGTCGTCCCGTCTATGCGGGTCGGCACCTGCTCGGTGAGCTTGCGCACCTCTTCATCCGTCAGGCCCCGACCACGTTGCCCGACGCCCCAACCGCCCCGTCCGCCGGGCACCGCGAACGACGCGTACGTCAGCAGCTCGACCGCGCTCATCGTGCGCCCCACATGCTCGGATGGACGAAGGGCATGGGGTTGCCGACATCGGTGACGATGCGCCGCGGACCATCGGGGTCGTGGCCGCCGCCGGGCATCCCGGAGTCCACGATGAACAGGCGGAACCACTGGCCCGGCCGCATGCGCATGATCTCCTCGGGAGGCAGGAACCAGGTCGCGCTCTCCGTCCGGTCGTTCTGGTCGGGCAGACGATCGGGCCGGATGAGCCGGGAGGGTTCGCCGAACGTCGTCGTCTGCCCCGGCAGGATCTGCGCCACGCGGCACTCCCCGGCGCCCTGCTCCATGGCGTCCTCCAGCGACAGCGGGAATCGGACCGGGTGATGCACGAGCGTGAAGGTCGGCGGGTTGCGGTCGTCGCCGCCCTCGCACCACAGCCGAAGGACGATGCCGCCATGCTCGTTGGACAGGCTGTACCGGTACTGGCGCAGCCCCCGGTACGCCAGCACGGTGGGGGTGGCGCTGGTTTCCCTGCCCGCGTACATGCTGCGCGGGGTCAGCAGGACGTTTTCGCCGTAGGAGTTGAGGTGGAGGCGGACTCCGCCATCGCGGCGGTACCGCTTTTCGTCGTACTCCGTGTGCGCCGTCCGGTCCTCGGGCGCCGTCGAACCGGTCGGAGCCGTTTCGATCTTCACCATGGACGCTCCGGCCGGCCATTCGAAGGTGACCAGCTGGCTGTCGGTGCGCTCTACCAGCTTCGCGTGCTCGATCGGCCGGACCCGCTGCAGCACTTCAGTGTCGCCGACGACGGCCATGTCGTCGACGATGGTCACCGGCGTGATGTGGACTTCGTCCCATTCGGCAGGCCACATCGGCTGGACGTCGATCTGTTCGCCTTCCGGGTTCTGCTCGTCGGCGACGACGCGGCCCTCGGCCAACGCCTGATCGCGCCCCAATGCCTCGACGGGCACGGCCT
This sequence comes from Corynebacterium sp. HMSC11E11, assembly GCF_001807025.1. NCBI lineage: Bacteria > Bacillati > Actinomycetota > Actinomycetes > Mycobacteriales > Corynebacteriaceae > Corynebacterium > Corynebacterium sp. HMSC11E11. Next base: position 47,534 of record NZ_KV787165.1, read on the forward strand.
GGAACGACAGGCCCGGAGAAGGGGCGCTGGGGCTCAGGTAGATCTTCACCTGTCCCGCGGCCGGAGAGAAGAACGTGATGTGGATGCGCTCGTCGCCGCCGACGTTGACGCCCCGGGCCATTTCCAGGCTGACCTTCTCCAATTCCGCGGTGATGAAGATCTCGTGGACGTCGGGGCGGGTGCACACTTCCTTGGTTCCCCGGAACTCGACGGCGGGGGTGATGGCGAAGCGCATGCGGTCACCGCGGATGGGCGACTTGTGTTCGAACCCCTTCTTGGTCACGCCCTCGAACAGCTGATTGGCGGGCGAGTCCACGGGTTCCGGGGAGTCCGCCGGGCTCGCGAACACGCGAATCTCCGAATAGCCGTCGAGGAAATCCCACTTGCCCTCGACGACGCCCGCCGACACCGTGATGTCGACGCCGGGGACCGGGAGAACGCAGATGTCCTCGCCGACGAGCCGGGGCTGGGACCGCAGGGCGCTGCCGTGATCCTCGCCGACGTTGACCCACACCTGGTAGTGGCGGAATGCGATGCGAGAGGGCACCGGCTCCTCGTAGCCGTGGCCCACCGTGCACAACACGAGATCCCCGGCTTCCGGTGAGGGCGCCACGATCCGGTCCGAGGCGATCACGCGGTAGACGACGATGTCGCCGTCGTTCACCCAGGAGGGACGCTTCCACGTCACCTCGATCTTCGCGGCGTCTCCCCTGCCCCGGTGCCGCACCTTGATGCCTTCGGCGCCGACCTTCGAGGATTCTCCGAATTCGTACTGGTCGAAGACGGTGTTGTCCAGATCCAGGCGGTCACCCGGATTCATGACGGATTCCACTCCGGCGCCACCTTCGAGGTACCGCTTGAATCCCGCGACGAGCGGGTTGACCGTCACCTCCGGTTCCGCGGGCTCCTGCCGTTCCTCGGCCGTCGGAGCGGGACGGGCGTCTGCCGCGGGTGCCGCAGGAGCCCGGGACGCAGCGGAAGCCCCGGGAGCCCCGGGCGCGGCGGGTGCGGCCGGAGTCGATTCGGGCCCGGGGTGCACGGGGCCCGGCCCCGACGGCGCAGCCGACGCGGGGGCGCCGCCCGTCGGAGGAACCTGCGGTGGGGCGGATTCCCAGGCGGGGTTGGCCCCGGACGGGCGCGACTCGGACGGGGTGGACCAGGCGGGAGACTTGTCCTGCATCCACCCCGAAGACGGCGTCGCCTGACCGGAGTCGTCCGGCTGGGTCGGTGCGGCGGCCGCCGCGGGGGCGTCCCCGGCTTCACGACGCTTGTCTCCCACCAACCGCTCGTGGATCTCCGGCGCCAGCTTCTTGTGCTGCGCCGGCAGGATCCGCTCGATCGCCTGGACGGAGGGCTCGCCCATGCGGACGATCGCCCGGAGGATGTACTCGGGCACTTCCGAAATAGCACGGGACTTGTCGTCGTTCCCGGACTTTTCGCTCACTTGCTTCCTCCACTGTCGGCGTTCACCGGGCGACTGCCCCGCTCGCGCTCATCGAACTCGTTCATCACACGATGTCGTTGCCGAAGATCGACGGCAGCCGATGCTCGCCCGGGCCTCGATCCCCCTCCGGCGCCTTCGACGTCGCCGGGGCCTCCCCGGACGTGATCCAGTCGCCCTGCGCGGTCCTGCCGTACTGCACGACCGTGACGGACTTGGACAGCGTCTTCACGCCGTCGTTGGCCGCCGACGGTTCGCGATGCACCGAACTGACCTCGGCATCGATCTCGGTGCCGCCCTGGTTGTGGCCCATGGCGGTCATGGCCGAACCGGAGAATCCGATGCTGGAGCTCGCGTCGAGGCCGTCGAAAAGCCGGTCGCCGGGAATCTCCCGTTCCCTGCCGTCCTCCCACATGCGCAGCGTGCGCACGAGATCGTCGGCGCCGCCGGACGACGACAGCCGCTCCAGGGCCTCCGCCCACGCTTCATCGGCCTCATGGCTGCGATCCAGCTCCGCGTCGACCGCCACCTGCGCGATGCGGTCGAGCGGCGATTTCGATCCGCGGCCCATGGCCCCGTACAGCTCGTAGTCGTCGGGGATCATGACCCCGCTGGCCTGGACCTCGACGCGTGCGGCGGCGATGAGGTTGTTCAGCGAATCCTGCGCCCACGAGGGCGGGAACACCCGGTCGCGCAGACGCTGGACGGCCTCCTGGGCCCGGCGATCGTCGATGACCGCCTCGGCGATGACCGTGGACCGGGGCAGCCCGGCGTGCGGGATCCGCAGCGGAGCGTCCGCCCCGATCGCGGACCCGAACGGGCTCGACAGCGCCCGACCGAGGATCGCGCTCCACGACTGGTGCTGAGAGTAGGAACGGGCGCACTTCTCGACGTCGCCGATCGCCATGGCCAGGTTCTCCGCGGCGATGCGCTCGTTTTCCGCGAGAAGGGCGCGCCTGGTGATCCGATCGAAGATGCCCCGCTGGGCCTTCGCGAACACGAGCATCTGTATGCCCAGGATGACCACCGTCACCAGCAGAAACACGAGCAGGCCCCAGTTCCACGCGAGGGACGGCTCCAGGACCGGGATCTGGACCCGGGGCTCGTAGTGCGCGACGACCAGGTAGCCGACGCACAGGGACAGCACCGCCCACACGGCCATGAGGATCCGCAGGCGGCGCGCCAGCCGGCGGCTCGCCTCGCCATCGTCGGCGCCGAGCGCCTCGAGCTCCTCCTGGAATCCCCGCAGTTGCTCGCCGCAGCCGGCGGCACGCGAGCGGGCCTCTTCCAGGAATCCGGACAGCATGTCGCCGATGCGCCACGCGAAGCTGGTCGAATGGCGGCGACGCCACTCGTCGAAGCGGGCCTGCAGGTTGAGCACCGACCGGTCGGTGGTCTTGTTCGCGACGTAGTCCAGGGCGTTGGCGTAGGCCGCCGCCCCGTGCGGGTCGAACGGGGCGATGGTCGTGGCGCCGAGGGAATCGCCGAGCATGGACCGCAGCGTGGGGTGTTCGCCGTCGAATCGGTCGGCGGCATCGGGCACGGCCAGTCCGGGCCGCTCGACGACGACGCCGTTGCCGTAGTGATCGCGGGGCGCGGCAAGCAGATCCTGCTCGCGCTCGCCGCCGTCGACGAGGGTCAGGCAGGTGTTGGCGTAGGCGCGCCACATCTGGGTCAGCGTCGGCGGTTCACCGATGCGGATCTGGGCGTCGGCCCGGTCGAGCCGCTCGCGGAGGTGGCTGCTCGCCGCGCTCACCTCGTCGATGGATCCGCCGCGGCGCGCGCCGGAGTGCCGGCCGCAGACGACCTCGATGGCGGAATCCTGCCCGTACAGGGTGTTTTGCACCATGCGGGCGAAACCGCGCTGGACGGTCGCGGAGCCCGCGGCCAACCAGTCGCCGGGAGTGCCGATGACCGCCTTGAAGAAGAACGAGAAGAACCGCTTCAGCGTCTCCCAGGCCCCGACCTGCGACGCGGTGGCGTTCTGGTACGGCTGCATCTTGTTGAGCAGGAACGGCTCGGAGGCGCGGGAGAAGCCGGCGGTCATCTTGCCGGTGATTTCGGCGTCGTCGTCGGCGATGATGACGCGCCGGTTGCCTTCGCGCACGGGCTGGGGCACGCGCTCGGTGACGTCGAGGGTGCGGCGGCGGATGCCGGCCTCCATCTCGGTGGTGTCGATGCGGCGGTGATAGACGCGCGTCAGTCGCACGACGCCGCCCTCGCCGGAGGCCATCGCACCACGGGGGCCGTCGAGGACGGGGGTCTCGATCGATCCGGCCCACAGCCCGGTCAGCCCCGCCACGGCCGGCGCCGCGTAGCGGGCCAGCGCGTCGGGACCGTCGGCGCGGTGCTGCGGGTCCTTCGCGTCGGAGGGCGAATCGGAGTCTTCGGGGGCCAGCACCAGGGTGGTCCAGCCGACCAGGCGCGCCGGTGCGGTTCGCGGCAGGGGCAGGCGGGGCAGCACCAGGTGGACGCGTTCGCTTGACGACGACAAGATCCCGTCGACGGCGTTCGTCCACCGCATCACGGCGTCGACGTCGATGGTCGATCCCCCGTCGTCGGGTTCGTCGAGCGCGACGAGGAGAACACGGCGGCCACCGTCGACGCGCAGCGCATCGCTGATCCGCTGCATGCCGATGCTCACGCCGTCTGCTTCGTCGTGTTCGATGACCTCGATCTCGTTGCCCGACGACGCGGTGTCGATCCAATGGAAGCGGGTCACCAGCCCCAGGCTCGCCAGGTCCACGAGATTCGAGCGGATCGCGTTCGGGCCGGCGCCGTGGCCGAGGAAGATGATGAGGTCCCGCATCAGATCAGACCCCCGCCGAAGCCCTCCGGCCGCGACGTCAGAGTCGGGTCGTCGGCACCGGTGATCAGCGGCTGAGGCGGCGCGACCGGCTCACGGCCCCAATTCTCGGCGACCACCGCGGCCTCCTCGAGTCGCTTGAGCAGGTCCGCGGCCATGTAGTCGACGTCGTCGGCCAGGTCACGGTACAGCGGCATCTCGGCCGCGATGCGCCGATCCACCACGTACGACCAGGGACGGTCGGTGGGACGGGCGCCGGGCAGCGCCGCGCGGCCGGTGGCCGACAGGAAGTTCGCGGCCTTCGCGCGGGCGGTCCGCAGCACCTCCTCCGCCTTGGCCTTGCGCTCGGCCAAAGTCGAACCGTGGGGCGAGGTGCCCGTGTCGCTCTGCGGGTCCTTGCCCGTGGCGAGCCACTCCGCCAGAACCTTGACCACGGAGTGATCCACCGCTCCGGTCGTGGGGCCTTCCGCGCCGTCGTCGTAAAGCTCCCGGAGCAGGCGGTACGGACGAAGCGAATCGCCGATGCGACCACCCGGCGGCGCGGTCTGCACGTCCGCGTAGGCCAGGAGAACCGACTCGATGACCGCGGGCATCCAATCCTCGTTGCCGCGGAACTTCGTCGGCGGCGTCAGCAGCTTCTGCGGGAACGGCACCCACTCTTCCTGCGCATCATCGAAGATGTGCGCCGCCGCCGACGCGGTGCCCAGACCCGAAATGTAGATCCGGCCGGTGAGCACGCCGATGTGCCACCCCGCGACCATCGCACGACGCTCATCGTCGGTCAGCGGCAGCGCCGCCGGCAGCGGGCGGGCGCGGCGCAGCTCCCAGAAGCTCTCCGAATTGCCGCCGCGGCCGTTCCAATCCTCCGCGATGTGCGGGAACAGCGACGAGAACACCACCGGCGAGTAGTTCGGGTACGACCCGAAGACGTCGATGCTGAACACCCGGTTGTCCGTGGTGAACGCCGACTCGAAGGTCGTGACCGTCGCGTCGTCGCGGGTCGTGTCGTTCTGGATGATCTCCGACAGGCGGGAGCCGGCCTCCAGGCCGTCGAGCGGAATCTCCGAGAAGTTGAAGTGGTACTGCTCGCGACCGACGCCGTAGACGCGGTTGAGCATCTCCGACGACACCGCGGCCAGCGGCCGGGCCTGATGCAGAGCCTTGTAGAAGGCGTCGTGCAGGCGATTGAGGCGGCCGTCGTACTCGGCGTCGTTCGCGGCGGCGCCGCGGGTCAGGTACGAACGCAGGTCGACGCCGATGAAATCGCTGAACGGCTTCGCCGGACGGGCGATCCACAGGCGCGTGCGCTCGATGAGATCCGCCGGACGCAGGCGCGGATTGAACGACGCCGCACGCGAATCGCGCTTCTCGCCGCGGCCATACGGCGGGCGCGTCAGGTGCTTGGACACCCACCCCGCGCGGTTGCCGGGACCCGACTCCGGGCCGGTGGCCGGGCACAAGGTGTCGTTCGGTGCCTTGATGCCGCCCTGCGTATCCCAGTCGCCCATGATGATCTCGCGGGTGGCCGCGGACACGGCCTCGGGGAAGGTGCGCAGATCCGGGACCGTCGCCCGCATCGTGCCCAACATGTGGCCCTCGTAGTCCGCCGGGAACTTGTCGGTCTCCGTGATCAGGATTTCGTTGGCGGAGCTGCGGAAACGATCGTCGATCTTTTCCTCGCCATCGCGCGGCCACGCAACCGGGTCGGAGGTGGCGACGTCGGCGAGATTGAGGCTGACGTCCTTGCGCTCGTTGTCGTGGTCGAGATCCTTGTGGACGCTGACCAGTTCGCGCTTCAGGCGCAGCAGAACCGAGCTGCGGAAATCGTCCAGAACCTCGGCGAGCAGACTGGCCACCTGCACGATGTGGTATTGCGTCAGCTGCGTGGTGTAGCTGGCGGCGATGTTGTCGGCGATCTGCGCCGAGTTGTTCACCGTGCCGCGGCCGTTGAGCGGCTGCAGCAGGGTCTCCAACTGCGGCGACGGCGCCATCGGGTCCATTCCTGCGGCCGACTGCGCGAAGCTCTTGATCATCGGGATCAGCGGCTCCTGGAACATTTCCATGAGCCGGTCGACGATCTCCTCCACGAAGGGCACGCCGTACCGGGACAGATCCCCTTCGATCTCGGCGATGACGCGATCGGCGAAGAAGTCCGCGAATTCGTGGACCGCAGCGTAGGCGTTGGCGGACAACATCTCGTCGACACCGCTGCGGCACTGCTCGAGGCGCCCGCGGACGAGGTCGGCCCATTCCCGCGACTTCATTCCGTCGCCGGCGGGCAGCGTCTGCCGAATGTTTCGGACCGCCTCGTTGGCCGCGGGCGCCGAGAAGCTTCCCCCGAACACGGATCCCAGCCACGGATACACGTCTGCGGCACGCAGTTGGCCGGCCATGGAGCCCGGCAGGTGGCATGCGGCGAGGAAGTCCGGCAACCGTTCGCGCAGGCGCTTGTCCAGCTGTTCCTTGCCGGTCGACGGGTCGTCGGGGCTCAGATGGCCCTCCAGCAGGCGCTCGAACGACGACCGGGCGAGCCGCTGCGCCGCGTACTCGGCGTACCGGTCGCGGCCCATGGACAGCTGCGCGTATCCCATCGAGCCCCACGGGATGTCGTTCCAGCTGACCTTGGTGGGCGATCCCCATCCGAGGATCGAACGGCTGCCCTCGATCGCGCCGGAGTTGCCCAGGGTGTACTGGGTGAACGAGCCGAGCGCCTTGCGCGAGGTCATCAGCGCGGCCAGGGCGCGGCCGAGACCGCGGTAGATGGCGGCGGGCGAACCGTCGCCGAACTTCGAGCGGTTGCCGCCCATGCGTGCGCCGATCGGGAACAGACGGGCGAAGGAGGCGTTCTTCGGGGTGACCGACAGACCCATCGCCTTGAAGATCGCCCGATCGTGGGAGACCGCGGCACCGGTCTGCGCGGCGACGGCCTCGCCGAACATGGCCAGCGAGTTCGGCCACATGCCGCGACGGTCGTCTTCGGACAGCGATTCGAAGACCTCGGGGCTCATCATGAAAATCGCGGTGCGCGACGGCATGTTGCCGGGCAGCGTCGAGATCAGGCGGGCGACGTCGAACACCATCGACGCGCCGGAACCGCCCGCCATGGAACCGATGACCAGGGCGATCGGCTCGCTGTCGGTGACGTCGGAACGCCGACCGGTGATCTTGTAATTGAGCTCGTTGAGCTCGGCGTTGGTCTCCATCCGGTTCAGGCGGTCCATCGCCGAACGCAGCCCGTCGTGGATCTTCTCCAGGTTCTGGATGGTGAGCATGCGGCCGAGCGCGCGGCGCTGGCCGGCGCCTCGGTCGATCGGCAGGTTGAGGTTCTCGGGTTCCCGCGTCGCCCACGTGGCGATCTCGCCGAGCGAACCGGTGCGGGCGAGCTGCTGGGAAAGCCCCTGCTCGAACTGGTTGTAGTGGAGGCTGTTGCCCACGCTGACGTACTGACCGCCCGCCTGCGGGACGTTGGCCAACCCGGCCGGGCCGGGCTCGGCCGTCAACGGCGCATCGACGCTGACGAACTGCCACGCGGCGGGCAGCTCCGTGCGCTCGGGATCGACCTGGCGCAGGTAGGCCTTCAGCTGGTCGATGATGTAGGCCTGCGTTACGGCGCCGGAGCCTCCGCATCCGACAACGAGAAATTTCTCCACGATCGAATCTCTTTCCGGGGTGTATCGGGGTTAGTCGTCAGTTCTTCGATTATCGGTCGAGATCGCCCGGGGGGTTCCCGGCACCGTCGTCCGGCACCCCCCATTCGGCGCGGCCGCTTCCTGAGCCGGAGTCGGGGCCCTGGCCAAAGCCTCCCTGGCTCGGCCGTCCGAATCCGGAGCCGGAATTCGAGCCAAAGCCGGAGCTCCCGCCGAATCCGGAGCCGGAGCCGGGGTTCGAGCCGAAGCCCGAGTCACCGCCGGAGCCGGGGTTGCCACCGAAGCCGGAGCCTCCGCCGGTGCCGAAGCCGGAGCCGGGGTTGCCGCCGAAGCCCGAGCCCCCGCCCGAACCGAAACCGGAGCCCTGGCCGAAGCCGGAATCCCGGTTCGCGTCCGGGGTCGATCCCGGGCCGGTGCCGAATCCGGAATTCGAACCGAATCCGGACCCCGCGGACCCGCCGCCGAAGGAATCGTTCGAACCGAAGTCGGAGGGGAAACCGTTCTGCGGGGACGGCTGTGCCTGCGGCGACTGATTCCGCCCGTCACCGGCGCCCGCCTCGCGACGTCCGCGCTTGCCCTTGGCCCGCTTCGATTCCTTGTCGGTCTTCGGCGACTCTGCCGGACCGCCGTCGGCGGACCCCTCCGTGCTCATTGTTTCCCGCAGCCGGCCGAGCCGGTCGGCGCCATTGCGACGAATGTCGTCGACGATGGCGGCGAGCCGCTCGCGGGTGATGCCCTCGTCGGCGGCCACGATGAGCGACGCCCGAATCGGCGCGTCCTCGCCCGGGGCACCCGGCATCTGTCCCAGCTGCCCCATCGGGTCCTGCATTCCCGTCGACGGTGCCGGAATCTGCGCGATCGCGAACCAGCGGTCGTGGACCGCCAGCGGCAGCTGCGCGGAGCCACCCGAACGCTCGCCCGCATCGGAAATCGAGTTGGGGCTTTCGGCCACGGCCTTCGGAGGTTCGAAGGGGTTCAGGCCGGTCTTCACGACGCCCTGCTCCCCCGCCAGCGTCACGGAGCGGCCGCTCGACGTGACGCGGGGTGCGGCGATGACCTCCTCGTAGGTCAGGTCGAATTCACCGCCCTTGTCCGTGCGCACCACGGTCGTGCCGTCGAGGGTGACGGGGACGCGGACCGCATGAATGCCGGGGCTCGACGGGATCCGTCCGGTGAGGTACTTCATCAGGTACAGGACGCCCAGCGGAATGAGCAGCGCCAGCAGGAGCGCGAGGACCAGGGCGACGCCGAAGGTCGCCTTGTCGATGGGGGCGGTGAGAGCGCCCTCCACGCGGACGTCGACGGTGTCCTGCTGTCCCGATTCCGCGTCGACCGCCGTAACCGGAATCCACGCGTCGGCGATGGCCCGGTCGATGGCGGTGCCCGTGGTGGCGGTCAGGACGATTTCCCCGGTTTCGCCGCGCTCGAGCTCCAGCGGGTTCGACTCGTCGTGATCGGCCGTGTACTCGACGGTGGCGTCGCCGACGGTGAAGGAACCCGGGTCGACCCACACGGTGCCCGGACCGGCGACCTGCATGGTCGCGGTGCCGTCGGTGCCGTGCACGTCCAGGTTCACCGAACCGGGCAGCTTGGGCATGGTCGCGGGTGCGACGGAAATGTCCTTGGAGAAGTGCAGGGGCTTGAGCTGCGTTCCCGGCCGACCCTCGTCGCCGGCGGTGGTGACCGCCAGCTCCATCCGCAGGTTGCCGGCGACCGCGCCGTTGACCTTGTCCAGCGGAACGTCCAAGGATCCGGACCGGATGTCCTCGTTGTCGACGAGGGTGATGGGGGCGTCGCCGTTGGACGGCTCGATGCGGGCGGTGAACCGAGCGTCGCCGTCGAACCGGCGCTGGTCGCCGTCGGGCCCCACGATGGAGACCCCGATGACGTCGTCGTCGGACTTGGCCAGGGGCACGTTGGGCTGGGAATCGGCGACCACGATGCTCAGCCCCGGGATGATGTCCAACTTGAACTCGTAGCCGGCGTCGTCGGACTGCCCGCCCTCGACCCGGTAGCCGAAGGTCCAGTTGCCGGCCCATTCGTCGCCGCCGCGCTCCATGTTCACCTTCACGGAGCCCTTCGCGTCTTCGTTGCCCTCGGTGACGGTGATCGGGTTGCCGGCGATGTCGGACACGTCCCCGGTCAGGTCGATGGGTGCTCCGCCCGGCGGGGTCAGCACCGGAATGAGGGCACCGATGTCGTCGAGGCCGGGGCCGGTGGGCGTGACGCTGAGCTGCACCGGGGTCACGGAATCGTCGAGCGTGAACTCGACCGACTCGTCGATGCCGCGGGATTCGTCGTAGCCCAGGCCCAGCGAGGGGGCCATCTTCTCGAATGCGGCGGTCAGCGCGGACGCGTCGGCGGCGGGGATGTACGCGCCGTTGGGGGCGAGGGCGGAGCAGTCGGTGCCCTCGGAGATCCGGCGCAGGTGCTCAGCGGGGTCGTCGTCGCCGTTGGACAGTCCGATGGTGAAGACCTGGATTCCGCTCGCGCGCAGCCGTCCGACGGGACCGTCGGCGTGGCACACCTGGTCCATGATGGCCGAGTCGTCCGCGGCGCCCTCGGCGGTCGGCTTGCCGTCGCTGAAGAACAAAACCGTGCGGCACGGGCTTTCGCTGTCCCGGAATGCCGCGGCCGCGCCGGTCAGGCCGGCGGAGTAATCGGTCCAGTTCTCGTTGGCGCGGTCGGCGAAGGCCTCGATGTCGTCGTCGACGTTGGTGCCGTCATCGTCGGACTCGAGGGCCGTCCAGTCCGTGGCCGCGTTGTAGTCTCCGCCGAAACCGGCGAGACGGACGTTGATGTCGCTGCCGGTGGCATCGGCGTAGTCGGCCATCTTCTTCACGAAGGCCTGGGCGGCGTCGACGCGCTTGGCGTCGGGGTCCGTGGCGGTGATGGCGTCGGTGCCGGCAAGCGAGCCGGATTCGTCCATGACCAGGAGGATGTCACCGGACTTCGAGCCGGCGATGCAGCCGGCGAACTCGCTGAGGGCGCGATCGCCGCCGCCTTGTCCGGAACCGAGCCCCTGCGCGAGCGCGCCGGCGGAACCGGCGACCATGGCCAGCGCCGCGACGCCGACGGCGCCGATGACGCGGCGGCCGGTGAATCGGCGGGCGATGCGGCCCGCCATCGTGGTTGCGTTGTCGAGCATCAGGCCACTCCCAGCTTCGACGCCCAGAGGGCGATTTCGATCGCGGTGACGATCACGGCCACCAGGCCGATGCCCGCCGCCGCGCGGTACAGGGCGATTTGTCCGGCGTTGCCGATGTACGGTCCGGACGCCTGCCGTTTCGTGTCCTCCGTGAGGTGCACGCCCAGCAAGATGAACGTGACGATCCCGGCCAACGCCCAACCGCCGAACGCGAGCGCGGAATAAGCGCCGTCGGTCGGCTCGGCGGTGAAGAACGCGACGATGCCGAGGACCAGGCCGATCACCGCGGTCACGGTCGCCGCGATGACCCACGGCCACGGGCCGGACCGGTAGGTGGTCGCGGCCCCGTCGGCGGGACCTGCGCCGGAGGGGTCGAAGCCCGCTCCCCCGGACGCGCCGCCGGTGCCGAAACCGCCCCCGCCGGAACCGAATCCATCGCCGCCGCCGAAGCTCGAACCGGATTCCGAGCCGAAGCCCCCGCCGCCGCCACCCGAAGGTGCGGTGCCGAAGCCCCCGCCGCCACCGCCGGAAGGCGCCGCGCCGAAACCGGAGCCACCCCCGCCGGGGGTCGCACCGAAACCGGAGCCACCCCCGCCGGGGGTGCCGAATCCTCCTCCCGAGCCGGAGGGTGGGCCACCGAATCCGGGATTCGACGCTCCGCCGAACCCACCTGACCGGGGCGTTTCCGAATTCCCGAAGGGTGTGCCCACTGTTCCACTGCTCCTATTGACGCACGAATGTCAGTTGTTCTCTGGACTATGTAAGGCCTCAATATCTTCGGCCGCAACTCTTTCCCCCGACTTTTCCGATGCGGCAAGCCCCCGGTTTGTTCCGGCCGATTCCCGGCCGCCACCCCCGTTTCACCCCCTCCCCACGGGGCCCCGCGGCGAGCCGATCGTCGCGCCGCCCCTCGAATTTCATCGGGTACGCTCGACCGTCACAACCGAATAATCCCCACGGGAGCGCCCACCGAACCGGCGCTGAGAGGGCATCGGGAATGCGGATGCCGACCGTTCGAACCTGTCCGGGTAATGCCGGCGTAGGAAAGGATCGCGATGGCGAAAAACGCCACCAGCCCCATGGACGAGGCGCGGGACCAGGTCACCACCGGCCCGATCTATCGCTCCGAGAAGATTTACGACGACGTCGTGTTCGACGGTTCGCCGTTCGGTTCCGAAGATGTCGTCCTCCGCATTCCGGCCCGCCGGATCAACCTCACCGACGGCACGCATTTCGACGCCTACGACACGTCGGGCCCGTACACCGAGACCGACGCCGATCCGGATCTGCACGGCGGTCTGCCGAAGACCCGGGACTCGTGGCCGACTCCGCCTCCCGCGCCGGCGTCGTCGGAAAGCCCCGAACTGAAGGCGTCGACGCAGCTGGCGTGGGCCCGCGCGGGGATCGTCACCCCGGAGATGGCGTTCATCGCCGCCCGCGAGGACGTCGACCCCGAGCTGGTGCGCTCCGAGGTCGCGGCGGGCCGCGCGGTGATCTGCGCCAACAAGAATCACCCGGAGCTGGAGCCGATGATCATCGGCAAGAAGTTCGCGGTGAAGGTCAACGCGAACATCGGCAACTCGGTGGTCACGTCGTCGATCGCGGAGGAGGTCGAGAAGATGGTGTGGGCGACCCGCTGGGGCGCCGACACGATCATGGACCTGTCGACGGGCGCCGACATCCACGAGACCCGCGAGTGGATCCTGCGCAACTCCCCCGTGCCGGTGGGCACGGTGCCGATTTACCAGGCGTTGGAGAAGGTCAAGGGCGATCCGGCGAAGCTGACCTGGGAGATCTACCGCGACACGGTGATCGAGCAGGCGGAGCAGGGCGTCGACTACATGACCGTCCACGCCGGCGTGCTGCTGCGGTACGTTCCGCTGGCCGCCAACCGCGTCACGGGCATCGTGTCGCGCGGCGGGTCGATCATGGCGGCGTGGTGCCTGGCGCATCACCGCGAGTCGTTCCTGTACGAGAACTTCGCCGAGTTGTGCGACATTTTCGCGAAGTACGACATCACGTTCTCGCTTGGCGACGGCCTGCGCCCCGGTTCCATCGCCGATGCCAATGACGAGGCCCAGTTCGCGGAGCTGCGGACCCTCGGCGAGCTGACGAAGATCGCCAAGGCTCGGGGCGTGCAGGTGATGATCGAGGGACCGGGCCACGTGCCCATGCACAAGATCGCCGAGAACGTCCGGCTCGAGGAGGAGCTGTGCGAAGAGGCCCCGTTCTACACGCTGGGCCCCCTGGCCACGGACATCGCGCCGGGGTACGACCACATCACCTCCGCCATCGGCGCGGCGATGATCGCCCAGGCCGGCACGGCCATGCTCTGCTACGTCACCCCGAAGGAGCACCTGGGCCTGCCCAACCGCGACGACGTCAAGGTCGGTGTCATCACCTACAAGATCGCCGCGCACTCCGCGGACCTGGCCAAGGGATTGCCGCGCGCCCAGGAGCGCGACGACGCCCTGTCGAAGGCGCGTTTCGAGTTCCGTTGGCATGACCAGTTCGCGTTGGCCCTCGATCCGGACACCGCGTTGGAGTACCACGACGAGACGCTGCCTGCGGAGCCCGCGAAGACGGCGCACTTCTGCTCGATGTGCGGGCCGAAGTTCTGCTCGATGCGAATTTCGCAGGACGTCCGCGACTACGCCAAGGAGCACGGACTGGAGACGGTCGAGGCGATCGAGGCCGGCATGGCCGCGAAGGCCGAGGAGTTCGAGGCGGCCGGCGGTCGCGTCTACCTGCCCCTGACGTCGGAGTAGGCGAACGGCGGGGCGCCGGCGACGCCGAAATCCTCAGCGGCGGAAGCCATCACGGCTTCCGCCGCTTCTTCGTGCCGATGGGACGCACATCACCCCGGAGAACCGTGTTTGTTAACCTGCCGTTCAACTATTTGCCGTCATTGGTATACCTTGTCGCGCGATACTCTCGGCCACGTGTGCCCGGGCACGACCAGGGCGACGCACGGACCCGCACGCTTTCCCCCGAAACCACCGGGGACACCCGCGAGACCAGGAATAGAGAAACGATGACGACTTCCCGACACCCGGGCGACGACGCCCAGGTTCCGGCCGACGACACCCTTTCCGCAGGCGCCACCGCGACGATGACCGCCGATCACGGCGAGGACGTCGCCGCCAGCGAGGTCCCCGAGGGGCTGCAGCGCTTGCCGAAGTGGGTTCTTACGCTACTTGCCATCGGCACCTTGTACATGCTGATCGTCGCCATCGGCGTCATCGGCGACGGATTCAAGGGCCTGGGCAAGGACGCCGCCGAGGGACTGTTCGACTTCGCCACCAATCCGTTCATCGCGCTGTTCGTCGGCGTGCTGGCCACCGCGATCATCCAGTCGTCGTCGACCACGACGACGCTGGTGGTCACCGCCGTCGGCGCGGGTGCGTTGCCCCTCGAGGTCGCGGTGCCCATGATCATGGGCGCCAACATCGGCACCTCGGTGACGAACACGCTCGCCTCCTTCGGCCACGCCGGCCACAAGGACGAGTTCCGACGCGCCTTCGCCGCTTCGACGGTCCACGACTTCTTCAACCTCTTCGCGGTGATCGTCCTGCTGCCGCTGGAGATCTTCTTCCACCCGATCCAGAAGAGCGCCTCCTGGGTTTCCGACCAGCTCTTCGGCACCGTTCTGCCGGACCCTGGCCAGGCGGATCTCGTCGGCACGTTGACGGACCCGGTCGTCGACGTCATCGGGCTCGACGGCCTGACCGGCATGCTGCCGGGATCCGACGTCATCGCCGGCACCGTGACCATCCTGCTCGGCGTGGCCATGATCTTCTTCGCCGTCTCCTGGCTGGGCAAGATCCTGCAGCTGATCATGGTCGGCAAGGCCAAGACCATCCTGGAGAAGTCCGTCGGCGGCCACCCCCTCACCGCCATGGGCGCGGGCCTGGCGGTCACCGTCGCCGTCCAGTCGTCGTCGGTCACCACGTCGGTGATGGTTCCCTTCGCCGGCTCCGGCGCCCTGACCACGCGCCAGATCTACCCGCTGACGCTGGGCGCGAACGTCGGCACCACCGTCACCGCGCTCATCGCCGCGATGGCCGTCACCGGCGACGGCGCGAAGCTGGCCCTGACCATCGCCCTGGTCCACACTCTGTTCAACATCTTCGGCATCCTCATCATCTACGGGCTGCCGTTCCTGCGCAGCCTCCCCCTGATCGGCGCCGAGACGCTGGCCCGGGTCGCGGCCGAGCGCAAGATCCTGGCGGTCGCCTGGGTGCTGACGGTCTTCATCATCATCCCGGCCCTGACCATCCTCATCAAGGTCCTGTTCACCTAATTCCGCCGACCACGCATCAGGAGCACACCATGACGAACGCCCCCATCCGGAACGAGGAACACCCCGACATCGACACCGCGTCGATCGACGAGCTGGAGAAGATGCTCGCGGACGCCGAAAGCAGCATCCACGCCATCCGCGCCGAGCTCGCCGAGCGCCGCGCCGAGCAGCGCCACGAGCTGATTCAGGCGCTGCCGGACGACATCTCGACGTTCGAGGGCAGCTGGCGCAGCATCATCAAGATTCTTCGCGACGTCATCCGCGAAGAGCGCGAGACGCAGAAGGCCCTCAAGGCCGACCGGTAGCGCGGCGATCCTCCGCCCGCCGCACCATTCGGCGGGCGGGCACATCCCCGCCGGGGGACCGAAACCCGAGCAATGCAACGCCCATCCGCGACACGCGGATGGGCGTTTACTGCGAGTTAACCTTGCGTTTACCTTTTGGTCGGTGTAACTTTGACGGCTAACCCGGATAACCGGGTGTGACCGCCATCGCATGCCGCAATCGCATGCGCTATCTGAAACCAAGAGGTGACCGCCATGTTCGACGTCTACTACAACAATTCCGAGCCGTCCGGCGCCTCGCCGACCGATCTCACCGACGAGCAGCGCCACGCCCTGTTCGTCGCCCAGCTCCAGGTGCTCCCCGACGATTGGTCGCGGGCAAAGTGCTCCTGGTGGGAATTCGGCCGTACGCTGCGCGCCGAGTTCTCCGAACGCGCCGAGCTGCGCGCCGCCTGACGCCGCTGGGCCGGGAACTCCCCGGCCCAGCGCCGCGCGATCCGGCCCGCCCCGCTCTCCGCACTCCGGAGCCCAACTCCGGGACATTCCCGCCCCGCCCGAGCCCTACTCCGGATTCTTCCCTCCCCGCTCGCCCCGCAAATCCGCCGAGTCGAACCTACACTGGCGACATGGATGCGAACGGCACCGACGACACCCGCGCAGACGACGACCCGCGTGACGACGACGCCACCGGCATGGAGCACACCGCGACTCCGCACGCCGCCCACGACGGCGCCGTACCCCCGCTGCGGGCCACCGACGACGAACGACGTCGAGTCGCCGATGAACTTTCCGAAGCGCTCGGCCGCGGCCAGATCGACGTCACGGAATTCGACGAACGCACCAGCCGCGTCTGGGCGGCCCGCACCCGCGACGAACTCACCGGCCCACTGACCGACCTCGTCGCCGATCCCCGCGCCATCATCGACGGCACCACCGATTCCGCATCGGCTGGCGCCGTCTCCCCGTACCGCCCCGCGGCCGCTCCCGCCCCCGGGCCATTCCACGACGTCGCCGGGCCGTCGTCACGCGACCTCGCCGCAGTGTCCAAGCAGCACGTCACCGGCGAAAAGGGCGGCTCCGCCTTCAGTGCCGCGGTCATGTTCGGCGCGGACCGCAACGGAGACTGGCTCTGCCCTCCCACCCACGTCTCCATGGCCGTGATGGGCGGCATCGACATCGACCTGCGCCGCGCCCGCTTCGAATCCCGGCACACGGAAATCGTGGCCGTCGCCATCATGGGCGGCATCGACGTCATCGTCCCCGAAGACATGCGGGTCAGCGTCGAGGGAACCGGCATCATGGGCGGTTTCGACAGCTCCCGCTCCCGCGACGTCGTCATCGCCGGCCACGATCTGCCACCCGACGCGCCGAGCGTCCGGATCACCGGCGTCGCCATCATGGGCGGCGTCGAGGTGCGCCGCGTCCCCCGCCGGGGCGGACTCGAACTCGAGTAAGCGACGGGCGCTGCGCTTACGCCGGCCCCGCGTCTCCCGGCCCATGCGACGACGAAACCCCCGATCCCCGGCATTTTCGCCGGGAGGCGGGGGTTAGTCGTCGTGACGCAGCCGCTTACTGGTCGTACGGAATGTCGTCCAGCGGGACGGCGCGACCGGTCGGCTCGGCGTAGGTGTCCTCCGCACCGTAGAAGCCCTCGCCCAGCGAACCGAACAGGGCGGCGGCCTGACGGGCGGCCTCCTTGGTCGGCTCCACCGCGATGTTGCGGTAACGGGAAATGCCCGTGCCGGCCGGGATCAGCTTGCCGATGATCACGTTCTCCTTCAAGCCGATCAGCTTGTCGGAGCGCTTGTTGATCGCGGCATCGGTCAGCACCTTAGTCGTCTCCTGGAAGGAGGCGGCCGACAGCCACGAATCCGTGGCCAGCGAGGCCTTCGTGATGCCCATGATCTCCAGGCGCATCTGGATGGCCTTGCCGCCCTCGGCGACCGCCTGACGCGACGCGGCCACGGCCTCCGAGTGCTCCACCAGCGAACCCGGCAGGAACTCGGTCGAACCGGAGTCGATGACGGTGACGCGGCGCAGCATCTGACGGACGATGACCTCGATGTGCTTGTCGTGGATGGCCACGCCCTGGTCGCGGTAGACCGACTGGACTTCCTCGATCAGGTGGTGCTGCACGCCGCGGCGACCGCGGATGCGCAGAACCTCGTGCGGGTCCGCGGCACCCTTCATCAGCTGCATGCCCATCTCGATCGTGTCGCCGTCGCGGATGGCGCGGCGGCGGCCGTCGACGGTGATCTCGGCGAGACCCTGGCGCTTCGACAGCTTGTCGAAGACGACCTCGTCGGACCCGTCGTCCGGGACGATGGTCAGCGTGAAGAAGTGGTCGTCCTCCTCCAGGCGCACGCGACCGGTGGCCGTGGCCAGCGGGGCGCGGTTCTTCGGCACGCGGGCCTCGAACAGCTCCTGGACTCGGGGCAGACCGCCGGTGATGTCGCCGCCGACGCCGCCCTGGTGGAACGTGCGCATGGTCAGCTGGGTGCCCGGCTCACCGATGGACTGCGCGGCCACGATGCCCACGGCCTCGCCGATGTCGACCATCTTGCCGGTGGCCATGGAACGGCCGTAGCAGGTGGCGCAGACGCCGGTCGGCGTGTTGCAGGTCAGGACCGAGCGGACCTTGACGGTGTCGATGCCGCGGGACAGCAGATCGGTGATCTCCTCGTCGCGCAGGTCGGTGCCGGTCGGCAGGATCTCGTTGCCGTCGGCGTCGACGACCGGGGCCGCCAGGTAGCGGGCGATCGCCGAGGTCTCGACGTACTGGGCGCGGCGCAGCTCGCCGGTCGGCTTGCCGTCGGCGCCGAGCACGTGCTCGCCGATGGTGACGTCGACGCCGGCGGTGGTGCCGCAGTCCTCCTCGCGGACGATGACGTCCTGCGCGACGTCCACCAGACGACGGGTCAGGTAACCCGAGTCGGCGGTGCGCAGGGCGGTGTCGGCGAGGCCCTTGCGGGAACCGTGCGAGTTGTTGAAGTACTCCAGAACCGACAGACCCTCACGGAACGAGGTCTTGATCGGGCGGGTGATGTACTCGCCTCGCGGGTTGGTGACCATGCCCTTCATGCCGGCCAGGGAGTGGATCTGGCCCATGTTGCCGGCGGCGCCGGACTTCACGATCATCGGGATCGGGTTGTCGTCGGGGTACAGGCCCTCGACCTTCTCGCCGACCTCCGCGGTCGCGGCCTTCCACAGATTGACCAGCGACTCGTGGCGCTCGGCCGCGGAGAGCTTGCCGCGGCGGAACTTCTTCTCGATCGTGTCGGCCTTCTGCTCGTAGGAGTCCAGGATCTCCTTCTTGTTCGGCAGAACCAGAACGTCCGACATGGCAATGGTGACGCCGGAGCGGGTCGCCCAGTAGAAACCGGCGTCCTTGAGCTTGTCGACGGTCTGCGCGACGGTGATCATCGGGTACTTCGACGCGAGGTCGTTGATGATCGCCGCCTGCGGCTTCTTGGCCATGACGCCCTCGACGTACGGGTAGTTCCACGGCAACAGCTCGTTGAACATGACCCGGCCCAGGGTGGTCTTGGTGGTCCAGATCTGGCCCTTCTCCCAACCGTCGGGGAAGTGCTCGGCCTCGACGTCGGCCGGCGGACGCAGGTGCGAGATGCGCACCTTGATCGGTGTCTGCAGGCCGATCGCGCCGCGGTCGTACGCCATGATGGCCTCGGCCGGGGAAGCGTAGATGCCCTGCTCCGGCTGATCCTCGGTGGCGTCGGCGTGGGCGCCCGGCTGCTCGGGCTTCTCCAGCGTCAGGAAGTACAGACCGGTGACCATGTCCAGTCGCGGCATGGCCAGCGGCTTGCCGGATGCCGGCGACAGGATGTTGTTCGAGGACAGCATGAGGATGCGGGCCTCGGCCTGCGCCTCCGCGGACAGCGGGAGGTGCACGGCCATCTGGTCACCGTCGAAGTCGGCGTTGAACGCCTCACAGGCCAGCGGATGCAGCTGAATGGCCTTGCCCTCGACGAGCACGGGCTCGAAGGCCTGGATGCCCAGGCGGTGCAGGGTGGGGGCACGGTTGAGCAGCACCGGGTGGCCGGTGATGACGTCTTCGAGGACGTCCCAGACCTCCGGGCGCTGACGCTCGACCATGCGCTTGGCCGACTTGATGTTCTGCGCGTACTCCTTGGCCACCAGCTCCTTCATGACGAAGGGCTTGAACAGCTCGAGTGCCATCAGCTTCGGCAGACCGCACTGGTGCAGCTTCAGCTGCGGGCCGACGATGATGACCGAACGGCCCGAGTAGTCGACTCGCTTGCCCAGCAGGTTCTGGCGGAAGCGGCCCTGCTTGCCCTTGAGCAGGTCGGACAGCGACTTCAGCGGACGGCTGCCCGGACCGGTGACCGGGCGTCCGCGGCGACCGTTGTCGAACAGCGCGTCGACCGACTCCTGCAGCATGCGCTTCTCGTTGTTCACGATGATCTCGGGCGCGCCGAGGTCGATCATGCGCTTGAGGCGGTTGTTGCGGTTGATGACGCGACGGTAGAGGTCGTTGAGGTCCGAGGTGGCGAAACGGCCACCGTCGAGCTGCACCATCGGGCGCAGCTCCGGCGGAATCACCGGGACGCAGTCGAGGACCATGGCGGCCGGGTCGTTGCCCGACTGCAGGAACGCGGCGACGACCTTCAGGCGCTTGAGGGCGCGGAGCTTCTTCTGGCCCTTGCCGTCGCGGATGATCTCGCGCAGCGACTCCGCCTCGGCGGCGAGGTCGAAGTTGCGGATCAGCGTCTGGATCGCTTCGGCGCCCATGCCGCCGGTGAAGTAATCCTCGTAGCGGTCGACGAGCTCGTTGTAGATGCCCTCGTCGATGACCATCTGCTTCGGCTCGAGCTTGATGAAGGTGTTCCAGATCTCGTCGAGGCGGTCCAGCTCGCGCTGGGCGCGCTCGCGGATGTGCTTCATCTCGCGCTCGGCGGCGTTCTGCACCTTCTTGCGGGCGTCGGCCTTCGCGCCGGCGGCCTCGAGCTCGGCGAGGTCCTCCTCCAGCATCTGGGCACGCTCGGCCAGCTCCTGGTCGCGGTCGTCCTCGACCATCTTCTTGTCGACCAGCATGTCCGCCTCGAGGGTGGTCTGGTCGTTGTGGCGGGCCTCCTCGTCGACGGAGGTGATGATGTTCGCCGCGAAGTAGATGATCTTCTCGAGATCCTTCGGCGCCAGGTCCAGCAGGTAGCCCAGGCGCGACGGAACGCCCTTGAAGTACCAGATGTGCGTGACCGGCGCGGCCAGCTCGATGTGGCCCATGCGCTCACGGCGAACCTTCGACTTGGTCACCTCGACGCCGCAGCGCTCGCAGATGATGCCCTTGAAGCGGACGCGCTTGTACTTGCCGCAGGCGCACTCCCAGTCACGGGTCGGGCCGAAGATCCGCTCGCAGAACAGACCGTCCTTCTCCGGCTTGAGGGTGCGGTAGTTGATGGTCTCGGGCTTCTTGACCTCGCCGCGCGACCAGCGGCGAATGTCGTCTGCGGTGGCGAGCCCGATCCGAAGCTCGTCGAAGTTGTTGACGTCGAGCACCTGTTGTCCCTTTCCCCCGGACGTGGTCACGGGGTTTCGTGAGTGTGCGTGAATGTGCGTACTTGAATTGGGTTGTTTCGTGCGAGCGGGGCGCGCCCGCGCCGAATGCCGCGGTTAGGCGGTATCGACGTCGGAACGCTCGTCGCGCGACAGGTTGATGCCCAGAGAGGCCGTGGCGTGGTCCAGCTCGTCGTCGTCGGTGGAGCTCAGCTCCACCGGGACGCCGTCGGCGGACAGCACCTCGACGTTGAGGCACAGCGACTGGAGCTCCTTCAGGAGCACCTTGAACGACTCCGGGATACCCGGATCCGGGATGTTCTCGCCCTTCACGATCGCCTCGTAGACCTTCACGCGGCCGACGACGTCGTCGGACTTGATGGTCAGCAGCTCCTGCAGGGTGTAGGCGGCGCCATACGCCTGCATGGCCCACACCTCCATCTCGCCGAAACGCTGGCCACCGAACTGGGCCTTACCGCCCAGCGGCTGCTGCGTGATCATCGAGTACGGGCCCGTGGAACGCGCGTGGATCTTCTCGTCCACCAGGTGGTGCAGCTTGAGCATGTACATGTAGCCCACCGACACCGGGAACGGGAACGGCTCACCGGAGCGGCCGTCGATCAGCTGCGCCTTGCCGTCGGCGTTGACCAGGACGTCGCCGTCGCGGTCCGGACGGGACGACGCCAGCAGGCCGGCGAGCTCCTCGTTCTCCGCGCCGTCGAACACCGGGGTCGCCACGAGGGAGTCCGCCGGAACGTCGTACAGCTCCTTCGGCAGACGCTTGGCCCATTCCGGGTCGCCTTCGATGGTCCAGCCGGCCTTCGCCAGCCAGCCGAGGTGCACCTCGAGGACCTGGCCGATGTTCATTCGGCGGGGCACGCCGTGGGTGTTCAGCAGGATGTCGACCGGCGTGCCGTCCGGCAGGAAGGGCATGTCCTCCTGCGGCAGGATCTTGCCGATGACGCCCTTGTTGCCGTGGCGGCCGGCCATCTTGTCGCCGTCCTGGATCTTGCGCTTCTGGGCGACGTAGACGCGGATCATCTCGTTGACGCCCGGGGCCAGATCGTCGTCGTCCTCGCGGGAGAACACGCGGACGCCGATGACCTTGCCGGACTCGCCGTGCGGCACGCGCATCGAGGTGTCGCGCACCTCGCGGGCCTTCTCGCCGAAGATGGCGCGCAGCAGGCGCTCCTCCGGGGTCAGCTCGGTCTCGCCCTTCGGGGTGACCTTGCCGACGAGGATGTCGCCGTCGCGGACGTCGGCGCCGATGCGGACGATGCCGCGGTCGTCGAGGTCCTTGAGCATGTCCTCGCCGACGTTCGGGATCTCGCGGGTGATCTCCTCCGGGCCCAGCTTGGTGTCGCGGGCATCGATCTCGTGCTCCTCGATGTGGATCGAGGTGAGGATGTCCTCCTCCACCATGCGCTGGTTGAGGATGATCGCGTCCTCGTAGTTGTGGCCTTCCCACGGCATGAACGCCACGAGCAGGTTCTTGCCCAGCGCCATCTCGCCGTTGTCGGTGCCCGGGCCGTCGGCGATGACCTGGCCGGCCTCGACGCGGTCGCCCTCGTCGACGAGCGGCTTCTGGTTGTAGCTGGTGCCCTGGTTGGTGCGCTCGAACTTGCGCAGGATGAACGTGTGACGCTGGCCCTCATCGTCCATGACGGTGATGAAGTCGGCGGACACGGTCTCGACCACGCCGTCGCACGGGGCGATGATCAGGTCACCGGCGTCGTAGGCGGCGCGCTGCTCCATGCCGGTGCCCACGAACGGGGCCTCGGCGCGCAGCAGCGGCACGGCCTGACGCTGCATGTTCGCGCCCATGAGGGCACGGTTGGCGTCGTCGTGCTCGAGGAACGGAATCATGGCGGTGGCGACCGACACCATCTGGCGCGGTGACACGTCCATGTAGTCGACCTCGGTGGCGCGGACGACCTCGACGTCGCCGCCCCTCTTGCGGACCGGCAGCGTGTCGTTGACGAACTGGCCGTCGGCGTCGACGGGCGTGTTCGCCTGGGCGACGACGTAGCGGTCCTCCTCGTCGGCGGTCAGGTAGTCGACGTCGGTGGTCAGCTTGCCGTCGACGACGCGACGGTACGGGGTCTCGATGAAACCGAACGGGTTCACGCGGGCGTAGACCGACAGCGAACCGATCAGGCCGATGTTCGGGCCTTCCGGGGTCTCGATCGGGCACATGCGGCCGTAGTGCGACGGGTGGACGTCGCGGACCTCCAGGCCGGCGCGCTCGCGCGACAGGCCGCCGGGACCCAGCGCGGACAGGCGGCGCTTGTGGGTCAGGCCCGACAGCGAGTTGTTCTGGTCCATGAACTGCGACAGCTGCGACGTGCCGAAGAACTCGCGGATGGCCGCGGAGACCGGACGGACGTTGATCAGGGTGGTCGGCTGGATCGACTCGACGTCCTGGGTGGTCATGCGCTCGCGGACGACCCGCTCCATGCGCGACAGGCCGACGCGGACCTGGTTCTGGATGAGCTCGCCCACGGTGCGCAGGCGACGGTTGCCGAAGTGGTCGATGTCGTCGACCTCGACCGGGACCTCGCGGCCGTCCGGGGAGGTCATGGTCTTCTCGCCGCCGTGCAGGCGCACGAGGTACTCGATGGTGGTGGCGATGTCCTGCTCGGTGAGGACCATCTCGCCGACGCCGTCGCCGCCGAGGCCCAGCTTGCGGTTGACCTTGTAGCGGCCGACCTTGGCCAGGTCGTAGCGCTTCGGCTTGAAGAAGTTGTTCTCCAGCAGGGCCAGCGCGGACTCG
Organism: Corynebacterium sp. HMSC11E11; assembly: GCF_001807025.1. NCBI lineage: Bacteria > Bacillati > Actinomycetota > Actinomycetes > Mycobacteriales > Corynebacteriaceae > Corynebacterium > Corynebacterium sp. HMSC11E11. Next base: position 71,468 of record NZ_KV787165.1, read on the forward strand.
CGCGTCGGGGGCTCGCCCGGGCGCTGCTTGCGGTAGATCTCCAGGAGGGCTTCGTCGGTGTTGGCGACGCCGTCCTTCTCGAGGGTCGACATCATGATCTCGGAGAAGCCGAAGCGCTCCTTGATCTCTTCCGTGGTCCAGCCGAAGGCCTTGAGCAGCACGGTGACCGGCTGGCGGCGCTTGCGGTCGATGCGGACGCCGACGGTGTCCCGCTTGTCGACGTCGAACTCCAGCCACGCGCCGCGCGACGGGATGATCTTCACGGAGTGGAGGGGGCGCTCGGTCGACTTGTCGATGGTCTCGTCGAAGTAGACGCCCGGGGATCGCACGAGCTGCGACACGACGACGCGCTCGGTGCCGTTGACGATGAACGTGCCCTTGTCGGACATCATCGGGAAGTCGCCGATGAAGACCGTCTGCGACTTGATTTCGCCGGTCTCGCGGTTGGTGAACTCGGCCGTGACGTACAGCGGCGCCGAGTAGTTGATGTCCTTGTCCTTGCATTCGTCCACCGTGTTCTTCACGGAGTCGAACCAGGGGTCGGACAGGGTGAGGGACATCTTCTGCGAGTAGTCCTCGATCGGGGACAGCTCGTCCAGGATGTCCTCGAGTCCACTGGTGACCTGAGCCCCTTCACCGAGTTCCTCCTGGCGGCGGGCGCGCCACTCGGGCGTGCCGATGAGCCATGCGAACGACTCACGCTGCAGATCGAGAAGACCCGGAACCGGAATCGGCTCGCTGATCTTCGCGAAAGAGTACCTCTTCGAAGCTCCGGGAATACCGGCCACTGCCTTGGTCTGGCGGGAGACTGCCAAGATGGGTCCTTCCAGCACCTCACGCGGGTGGGGCGCCGGCAACCGGTGGCGCGCCCTTCCGCTTGGTTTTAAGCGTTTGGTTTGCAGGAATCACACGGTGGCGGGCAGAGCCTTGCGGACGATGCTCGTCGGGAACGGGGCGGGGGTGGCAAAACACCAGTTCATGGGCTTTGCGACGCCACCGTGGTTCCAGACGGCACGTCAAGTGGGGACACTACGACACACCTAATTCCAGCGCAACGACTCAGCCTATACCATCACAGGCCGCAAGTCCACCGGATATTGCGTGCGCGTGTCCGGCCGACATCCGGACGGTGAGCGTTCGATGTCGGCGAGGTGTATTCGACGGGACCCGGGGCCGCCGGATCGGAGGCGGGGTGAGCGGCCGGATCGGATCAGGGCCGGGGCGCTGGATCGCCGGCCTCGAGGGTCCATTTCCGTTCGCGGGTCTTTTCGCCCGCTGCACCGCCGCGCCGTTTCCGGTCGTTTTCGCGGGTGCGTTCGTCGGGCCGGAAGGCGCCGACGGTTCCGCCGAACGCCAAGATAGCACCGATCACCAGAAGCGCAATCGACCACGGGCGCACGGGCGTCGTGTCGGCGACGTCGAGCGCCTGCTGCAGCAGTCGGGCCGAGGCCTGTTCATCGACGCCGCCGACGAAGCGCAGCAGCGTGCGCAGCCGCTCCCCCTCGCGGGTCTCCCAGCGCAAGTCCAGGTCCTCGTGGATGCCCACGACCATGCCGCTGTCCGGTTCGACCAGCCAGTCGCGGGTGCCCTGGTACATGAGGAAGCCCGTCTTGTCGTCGGCGAAGATCTGCGACATGTTCGACCGGTACAGCGCGGCCAGGTTCGTCGGTTCGATGGTCTGGCGGTAGCGCATGACCTCGTTGCCGCCGATGTCCTCGGTGCCCGCGTACTCGGCGGGCACGGTGCGGCGCAGGAAATCGTCGAACACCGGGTAGGTTTCCTCGCCGGCGCCGGCCGGGAACTTCACCCAGTACCCCTCGACGGGCACCTCGATGGGCACGCCGGCCATCTGGTCGGTGAGCATCGCCGGACCCAGGAATTCGCCACCAAGACGGTCGATGGTGAACGTCCAGATCGAGGCGTCGACGAGTTCGAGGATCGGGTCGGTGCCCATCACCTCGGGCGGCAGCTCGCGGGTCGTCGCGGCGCCCAGGCGCACCGACACCCGCTGCTCGTCGGCGGGCTGGATCAGCTCGCCATGGAACTGACGCCGAACCGGGCCGACGGCGTCTTCCCTGCCGCCGTCCGGCGACAGCTTCGTGGAGACCGCATCCTCCGCCCGCAGGGTGTATGTGGTGTCCGGCAGATCCAGGGGGATCTTCGGATCATCGGAGATCAGGCGGGGCAGGAAAGCGCCGGCGGCGATCATCGCCGCGCCGAGACCGATGATCAGGACGGCAATGATGCGCGAACGGGGAAGCATGCGCACCATCCTACTCAGCCGTCACTTCCCCACCGCACGAATACCCCATGCAAAATGACCGGACCCCGCCGGCATGCGATTGGCATGCGGGCGGGGTCCGGCGAAAAAGCTGGCGCGGGGATGCCGCGGCGCAGGTTCCTTACTTGAGGGAAACCTTGGCGCCGGCCTCCTCGAGCTTGGCCTTGGCGGCCTCGGCGTCGTCCTTGGACGCACCCTCGAGGATCGCCTTCGGGGCGCCCTCGACCATCTCCTTGGCCTCCTTCAGGCCCAGGCCGGAGACGAGCTCGCGGACGGCCTTGATGACGCCGATCTTCTTGGCGCCGGCGTCCTCGAGCACGACGTCGAACTCGTCCTTCTCCTCGGCGGCGGCGGCACCGGCGTCGCCGGCACCGGCGGCGGCCACGGCGACCGGAGCGGCGGCGGTGACGTCGAACTCCTCCTCGAACGCCTTCTTGAACTCGGTCAGCTCAACGAGGGTCATCTCCTTGAACGCCTCGAGCAGCTCCTCGGTGGTGTACTTAGCCATGATGTGTCTCCTGTGAAGTCAAGTGCGGCGTGAACCGCGGGGTGCGGGCCCGGTCGGGGCACGCGGTGTGGGGTCTGTGGTGCCGGTGCTCTACTGCTTCTTCTCCTCGAGCGCCGCGGCGAGGCGGGCGACCGAGGAGGTGGGGGCATCGAGCAGGCCGGCGACGTTCGCCAGAACGCCATTGAAGGCACCGGCCAGCTTGGCCAGAGTGGTCTCGCGGTTGTCCATGTCCGCGAGGGCCTGGAACTGCGCGGCGTCCATGGCCGCGCCATCCATGTAGCCGCCCTTGATCACGAGGTTCTTGTTGTCCTCGGCGAACTTCTTGATCGCCTTGGCCGCGTCCACGGCCTCGCCCTTGATGAAGGCGACGGCGGTCGGTCCGTTGAGGTGCTCGTCAAGACCCTCGACGCCCGCCTCGGCGGCGGCGAGCTTGATCATGGTGTTCTTGGCGACGGAGTACTTCACGTCGGCGCCGAGGGCGCGACGCAGCTCGGTGATCTCCGCGACGGACATGCCGCGGTACTCGGTGAGAACGATGGCGTTCGACTCGTCGACGTCCTGCTTGAGGGCCGCGACGGCCGCCTGCTTAACGGCGTTGACTGCCATGGGTACTCTCGCCTCCTTCCTGATGTGTCGTGGGTTCGACGCCGGATTCGGTGCGAAACGACGAAAGCCCCGGGCGCAAAACGGCCGGGGCGTGAAAAGAGGCGCGGCGATTCCGACGCGGTTTCACGACTCCAAGTCATCCTGCGCGGGCCGTCAGCGTGTGCGCTGAACCTTCATCCTGGAAACCAGGAAACCGGCGGTCTTCGGTGAAACTTGAGTCTCCGACTTCCCGAAGGAGCCGGTCAAACTTCATTGCGGAACCTTACACGCCGGGGTCCGCATCTCCAAAATCGTCGGCGCGACCGGTCTTGCGGTCTCCCCCGCAGCCGGGCCCCGACGTGGCACCCGCCCCGCCCGTCGCTTGTCGCCCCGACTCACGGTTCAGTTCCGCTGCCCGGGTCAATTCCTCCGCGATGCGCCGGTCGTCCTTTTCGCGACCGTGGACGGCGATTTCGACGTCGGCGAAAAAGCACAGCAACTCGGGGTCGCCGGCCATGAGCACCCGGTCGGCGAACCGTCCCGGCAGCCGGGGAAACGCCAGGGGGTGAGCGCCCGGCCCGACCGCGTCGAGCACCGCCACGGCGAGCTGCAGCCCGGTGGCCAGCACCCGGTCGGCTCCGTTCACCCGTTTGTGCAGATGCTTGACGACGTCGCGCAACTCCACCGCGTCCATCCGGACCAGTGCCCTCAGCACCCGGAGCACGACCACCCGCGACGCCGCATCACCCGCCAGGGCCCTGTCGACCGACTCCTCCAGCAGCGTCGCCACCGGACCGTCGTCGCCGAGGCCCAACCGCACTTCCGCGAGAAAAGGCTCGGCCGCCACGCGAACCGACGGCAGATCCCGGACATCGTCGTCGAGTCCGGCGAGAGTAGCTTCCAGCTCCTCGAGCACGAACCCCGAACCGTCGTCAAGCTCCGCCAACCGAAGGATCGCCCGAAGCGCGGACGCCTCGCGGGCCCCGCTCTCCTCTCGATCCCCTCGGGGCTGACCCCCGGGTCGGCCGGAACTAGTGTGCATGGGAAAAACATATGCGCCCGACGGGGCCGCGGGGGCCGGAATGACGCAAAAACCCGGCCCGCGCGAAAAAGCGCGGGCCGGGTCCGGAGCCGAAGCGGGGCATCACCCCCGCAGGAGACTTACGCCTCCTCGGCGCCCGTGTAGTTCTTCACCACGGAGGAGTCGACCGGGATGCCCGGACCGTTGGTGGAGGACAGGGTGATCTTCTTCAGGTACTTGCCCTTGGCCGCGGACGGCTTCAGGCGCAGCAGCTCGTCGAGCAGGGCGCCGTAGTTCTCGGCCAACTGCTCGGCGGTGAAGGAGGCCTTGCCGATCAGGGCGTGCAGGTTCGACGCCTTGTCCACGCGGAAGGAGATCTTGCCGCCCTTGACCTCGGTGATGGCCTTGGCCACGTCGGTGGTCACGGTGCCGGTCTTCGGGTTCGGCATCAGGCCGCGGGGGCCCAGGACGCGCGCGACGCGACCGACCTTGGCCATCTGGTCCGGGGTGGCGATGGCGACGTCGAAGTCGGTCCAGCCGCCCTGGATCTTCTCGATCAGCTCGTCGGTGCCCACGAAGTCGGCTCCGGCCTCCTCCGCCTTGGTGGCGTTCTCGCCGGCGGCGAAAACGGCGACGCGGACGGTCTTGCCCGTGCCGTTCGGCAGGGAGACGGTGCCGCGGACCAGCTGGTCGGCCTTGCGCGGGTCGACGCCCAGGCGGATGGCGACGTCCACGGAAGCGTCGTACTTCTGCGAGGAGGTCTCCTTGACCAGCTTGGTGGCCTCGATCGGCGAGTACAGACGACCGGCGTCGATCTTCTCGGCGGCGGCCTTGTAGGCCTTGGACTGCTTGCTCATGGTGATTCCAATCTTCTCGTTGGAGTTGTGGTGCGGGCCGAAGCGGGCCCTGCCACGGTCAATGGACGCCACCCCGGGGTGCGGGGCGGCGCGGGGGGGATTACTTGCCCTCGACGACGATGCCCATGGAGCGGGCGGTGCCGGCGATGATCTTCGCACCGGCCTCGATGTCGTTGGCGTTGAGGTCCGGCTTCTTCTGCTCGGCGATCTCGCGGCACTGGTCCATGGTCACGGTGCCCACCTTGTCGGTGTGCGGGACGCCGGAGCCCTTCTGCAGGCCGGCGGCCTTCAGCAGCAGCTTCGCGGCCGGCGGGGTCTTCAGCGTGAAGTCGAACGAGCGGTCCTCGTAGACGCTGATCTCGACCGGGACGACGTTGCCGCGCTGGTTCTCCGTGGCGGCGTTGTACGCCTTGCAGAACTCCATGATGTTGACGCCGTGGGCGCCCAGGGCCGGGCCGACCGGCGGGGCCGGGTTGGCCTGGCCGGCCTGGATCTGCAGCTTGATGATCGCCTGGAGCTTCTTCTTCGGGGGCATCGGGGACCTTCTTCCTTGTTACCGGGCTCGCCGCCGCCATGATGCCGGGGCCTGCGGCCACCCGTCCGGATGCCGACCGCGCACGGCCAGCCACCGGGGATGAAAAAAATTCGTCGCGCGCCGGTTGGCGCGCGACGGATGACGTTACCCGGCTACGGCCCGCCGCCAAAATCGCGGCGG